>JAIEOS010000020.1 GCA_019750295.1 Bdellovibrionales bacterium
GAATCAAAAGGGTATGAAGGTTCCAGCTCCCTGCGTGCACTTTTCCACACCAGTTGTGGAAAAGTGCACGCAGGGAGCTGGAACCTTTTAAGATTGAAACTCTTTTGAAAAAGCGCCATTCTTTAATTCAGGGGAATCATCTTGGCGAAACTTCGTAATTACAATTGGCGCGTGATTAAAGGGGCCGTCATTGGCGTGGATGAGGCGGGTCGCGGGTGTCTGGCGGGACCGGTCTACGCGGGTGCAGTCATCGTTCCCATCGATTTAAAAATTCCTGGTCTGACCGATTCTAAACTTTTAAATTCCGAGAAGCGGAGTGAGCTCTTTGAAGTCATCCAAGAGAAATGCCTGTGGTCCTGCGGGATTGCAACGGCTCAAGAGATCGAAAGGATAAATATCCTGCAAGCCTCCTTGCTCGCGATGAAGCGAGCCGTGGAGGGCTTGCAGCGCGAGGCTCAATTAATTTTGGTCGACGGGAAGTTTAAGATTCCTGGAGTTCAATTCCCGCAAGAAGCTTTGATTAAAGGTGAATTGCGAGCGATGCCGATTGCCGCCGCTTCAATTGTTGCAAAGGTGATGCGCGATCGCAGATTAATGGAACTCGCTCAACAATACCCACAGTATGGTTTCGAAATTCACAAAGGTTATGCAACGGAACTGCATCGCCAGAAAATTGCAGAGCATGGGCCCTGTGCAGAGCATAGAGTCACTTTTGCTGGCGTACGCGAGCACGTCCGCCTCGCACCTTCGCCAAGCCCTGCTTTGTGAAATTGAAGCCGCCCAATTTCTTTTGGGCGAGGGATATTCATTGCTCTATCATCGTCGAAAAATTTGTCACGTGGAGGTCGATCTCATCGTAACTAAAGACGGTGTTGTGACTCTGGTCGAAGTCAAAACTCTTGCAAGTTTTGATCATCTCTCGCACCGACTTTCGGCTTCGCAGAAGCAACGACTCCTCAGGGCTCGAGCGTGGTTCGAAAACTACTACCGAGTCCCCACGGAGCTGAGCCTTGTGGTCGTGCCTTCGGATCTTGGAGGGATTCAGAGCTTCTTGGTAACATAATAATTCTAAGGCTTTTCTTTTTCCTCACATTCCTATTTTTCTAGTGTTAGATTTTAGGCGAATCCTATGCAATTTTTAGCCAAAGCCTTTCCTGAGCAAAAAGACGAACTCCTGCGCGAGATCCAGCAGCGCGGTGGCCATGTCGTGCAAGAGTATACCGAGTTTGTCGTTTACTCTGGCTTTAAAGAACGCCCTCTCTGGGCGCAGTTTGTGGGCGCTGATCCCTACCTTCACAAGTTTGAATCCATCTCCGACGGAGCAGAGCATTTGCTCTCGATGCAAAAGCGTTGGTGTTCGTTGTCGTCGCGAGAGCACCGTCGCGCCGAACTGATTCAAGAAAAAGTCTTCCGCTATAAAATTCCTCAATTTAAATTTTTACAAGACATTCCTGAGCAAAGCTGGGGCTTCTGGAGTTTGATTGAAAAAAATGAGATGGTGGTCTGCCGGAAGATCGATACACCAGTCCCCCTCGGAGAGTTTCAGTTTGTAGAAACAAAAGAGCCGCCGTCACGGGCGTATCTCAAATTGTGGGAAGCCATCACTCGATGGAAAGTAGGTCCGAACGCCGGCGAATACGTTGTGGATCTTGGCGCCTGTCCTGGAGGTTGGACATGGGTCCTCGCGCAGATGGACTGTAAGGTAACGGCGGTCGATAAAGCGGCGCTGGATCCCAAAGTCATGGCCATGGATAATGTTACTTATCTCAAAAAAGATGCGTTCAAAATGACCGAGGTCGAACTCGGAAATCCTCAGTGGATATTTAGCGATATTATCTGTTATCCCAAAGATCTGTATGACTTGGTGATGACCTGGCGTGAGCGCGGGGTCAAAAACTTTATTTGCACTCTTAAATTTAAAGGGGAGACGGACTGGGAGTCGATTCGTAAATTCGAAAAGATTCCGGGTGGAAAATTAGTCCACCTGTGCGCCAACAAACACGAGTTGACGTTTATTAGCTTCCAAAAAGAAAATTAAAGCCCACCTTCGTACCGAAGTTGTCAGCATCGAGAACCTTAAAGAGATCCAAATTAAAGTTCCAACAACGCCCCGGAGGCGTCAGCGCGGTACTAATCAACCAGCTCTTAAATTCAGACTCAACAAATGAGTATTGAATATTGCCTGAGATTGTAATGTAGGAAACATTGGCCCCGGCACTTAAGAAGGCGCTCTCACGACGCTCATTAAACTTAACATCGATAGGGCGAGCGGGGATATTGAGATAGTTGGAATAGATCACTTCGGCAAAGGTCGCTTCGGTCAAAGAGGTTCTCAGTCTCGTTGTGACGTTGGTCACCTTGTGATTAGGAAATGTGAAAGTCTCGGTGATACTGTCGATGCCTCTCCAGCGCACGGAAGTGAACGTACGAATATCTTGCCATGGAATTCCATTGGGTTTATCGGCCTCTTGCATGTCGTAGGCTTGAGAGACTCGAAAGAGAAAAGCTTGATCGTAACTATTCCATTCGTTCTTAGTCACAATGCGGTTGGAGATCGCTAAGTTCAATAGTCTTCGTCCAATCACGCGATCTTCGTAATCAAATTGTAAGCCTCGTCCCGCGAGAGTGAGATCCTGATTCTGTAGAGGCTGCGTCTCTAGGAAGAACGGAATCTGATCCTGACTACCGAAGAAAGGGTGATTGGTCTGATTCAGTTGAGGAATAGCTTGAAAGCTCAGTTCCGGAATGATCGAGTGTCGAAAGGACGTCTTTCCTTCGGTCGTGTAAACACGGCTAAATTCGGTGGATGTGTTTACGCCGTAGGTGGCATAACTACGGCGAGGAAAAATATCAAATTCGTCCACAATGGGAGGGGTCGTCGCGGGATTCAGATCCGATTGAGCTCCTAAAAGATATTGCGTGTGGCGATAAGATAAGAAGGGTGTAAAGTCCACTCGATTGCCAAAAAGCCGAAACGTCGCGTACAAGTGAGGCTGTAAATCTAAACGCTGACCGGTACGAACCTTGTCATTATTGGGATTAAAAATTCCGTTACTGAGATTAGCGCTGTAGGAGCCATCCGGTTGAAGTGTATCGAAACCATTTCCGGAGCGGGCCAGGTTAATGTATTGCGAATCGAATTTAAAATACAAAGGGAACGATTGGAAAAGTCTCTTGTCGGTGATGGAAAAACGAATCTCCGGTAAGCGATGGACCGAGTTTTCCTTACTCTCGTCGATCGAGTTCTGAATCAAGCTGAGATAATAACTTGTATCTAAGCTCAAGTGATATCCAGCATGATTCTTAGTGATCGAGGTTCGCGTGTCGAGAGCGGATTCACCGACGAAGTTAAAGTGGTATTGGAAATCTTTGACGTAGTCCACATCCGAAGTCAGGTTCACGGTAGTGCGCTGGATGTAGTCATTTGGTAAATCGAAATAGTGAGAATAGGTGGTGAACCATCGCGTTCGATTGCCGCTGACTTTATCCCTAAGCCAACCTCCATTGAATTCTCCGCTGGATTTTTCCGAGAGCATGTAGCGATAGTTTGTGAGCAACTGAACTCCTCGTCGCGAGAGATAGCGAGGAGTGAGCGTTAAATCCTGACTGCGATTGATGGCCCAAAAGAAAGGGAGATCCAAAGAGAGTCCATCTCGATTGGTTTGTCCAAAAGATGGGGTCAATACGCCCGTTTGTCTCTCGTTTTTAAGAGGTACGATAAGGTAGGGCATATAGAGTGTGGGAAACTCAAGAAAGTTCAGCCATGGGTTGGAGATAAAGGCATAACCCTCCATCGTGGCATCGATACGATCTGCAGTGAAACTCCACGAGGTGGGACATGTGGTACAGCTCGTGAGATACGCATCATTTACTATAAATTTATCGGGCCCGGTTTTTTCGATGTACTCGCCCTGCAAGAGAATTTGCCCGGAGAGGATCACGCCACCGTAGATGTGACCTTTTTCATTCTCAAAATTATAAACGATTTTATCGGCTTGAATGGTCGATTTGCCGGACTTCATTAAAACATTGCCGACCGCGATGACTTCGTTTTTGGACCACAATACGATCGCCTCGTTGCAAGAAATGTAGTTTTGATCGAACACCACCTGGACATTGTCTCGCAAAATGGAAATGCCTTTTTCGTTATCTCTCTCCATAAAATCGGCATTAATCAGGATCTTCTGACTGGGATTCTTGGTCAGCGACGGTGCACCGTGTGCGGAGCTGAGTAAAATGACTGAAAAAAGGAATGAGAGTAGGGCCTTCATGAAGTGACACAAGCGTACCTAATTTATGAGGTTTTGGGTATAAACGTCGTCGCCCGACGCGCAGCTTTTAGTTCGCTGAGAGGATAAATTTTTTAAAATGAAGGTTGGGTGTTCTTTCCACCTTTGCTCAATTTATAATCAGACAGGACCAAGCCTAGTCTAGACTTTCTCAAATTGAGACACCCAGCTCGAATTAAGACCATAGTAAAGTGGAGGGCGCTGGTTTTTTTGAAAACGCGCACCAGAATGATATACTGTGATTTATCCGGGGGGAAATAATGCAAGCTAAAGTGAACCATAAGAATGGTGTTGTTGTCGTTAATCTTAAAGGTTTTATTGATTTCGAAACGGCTCAGCCTTTTCGAGATGCCTGCATGAAGTCTTTTAATAAATCGGGAAAAAAAGTTGTCTTTAATCTTGAAGGCTTAAATTTTGTGGGTTCCAACGGAATTCTTCCGTTCGTCGAAACGTTAAATGACATCTGCGATCAGAACAATATCGAAGTCAAATTCTGCAAAGTCAGTTCGGAATTCCAGAAAATCTTTAAAGCTAGTCCGCTTCGCGACGTCGAAATCTACACCGACGAACAAGGCGCTATCAGCGCACTTCAAAAATCAGAGCCCCAGGTTTCTTAAAGACATAGTCCAAACCATTTACTGCTTTCGTCGTAAGTGAAGAAGTGGTTTGTGGCACTTCACCGTCCCTCGCATTCACATCCAACGATGAGTTTGAGCGGATCTATCCATCCATGAGAGGGTTGTCGTCTTGGCGTCCGGTCAAGCCGAACTAAGCCAGATTTTCTATTTTGATCTCATCCCCAAAAAAATCTCACACAAACAGAAAGCCCAAGGGGCAAGGATGCCCCGCGCGTAAGGCCTCCACGGAAGGAGACATCGAGAATAATTCCTAGGGACCACTGTCGCTAGGAGATTCAACTAGGGTTCCATGTCGTGATTTTGCAAAAGGAACTTTTTAAAGTATTCGTCTTCGGTTCCGGTGGCGGCGATCTTATGATGCAGTTGGAGCGCGAGCTCGCGGTTGAGTTTGTTAAGAGCGGTATTTTTTGTTTTCTCTTTTTCGAATTCGCCCTGAAGTTTGTACCAAAGATTTTGCAGGTTTTCGACTTGCTTTTCGAGTTCGTTGTTGTCTCGTTGTAAAGACGCCGCTGTGGCTTCCAAAGTTTGGAGTTGAGTGCCCGCGTGATGTCTTTCCTGGGTGATGGCCTTATAGGCCGCACGCAGGTTTTGGAGCTCTTGGTTTTGTTGAGCTAATGTCTGATGGATCTCCTTCACGGCGTGCTCTTTTTCGCGCTCTTTGACGATCAAAGCGTTTTCTAACTCGGCTTTTTCTTCAATGACCTTCTGGTTGAAATCGACCTGAGTTTTTAACTTTTTAATGGTTTCTTCTAAAGCGGTAATACCATCGGTTTTAGCTGTGAGCTGATTTTTAAGAGCTAAGAGGTCCTCTTCCTTGCGTTGAATATAGGTGCAGAGTTCGTCGATTTTGCTCTTAAAATAATTGTTTTCGTCGCGAATTTTAATATTTTCCTGCTCGAGAGGAATGAGTTTTTTCAGTTCCGTGATCTGCGCATTCAGATCTGTCATCATCTTGTTGGCTTCGGATTCCTTTTTTTGCCCCAGCGCAAAAGTCTCGTTATAGCGGAGCTCTAAAAGGCTCAATTCTCGATTTGAAGATTCAAGTTGAGTTTGGAGATCGCGCACCTTTTCCGATTGAGTTTGATCCTTCTCAATGAAGATTTCGTTTTGCTGTTGAAGGGTTTGCATCTGTTTTTCAAGCTGAACGGTTTTGTCTTCGAAATCTAAAGCACGTCGCTCAAGGACCGCGTTTCTGCGGATTTGCACCTTGAGGCGAGCCATGAGATCTTCAGTTTGAGACAGCAAAGTCTCTACCGTGGCGGAGTGAATCACACTCAATGGAACTTTGGATAAGTCGGGAGGTTCTGGAATTTGGGAAGGTAAAGGAATAGGTACAAATTCGTTCTTTTCAAACTCGGTCTCAGTCATAGATCCTCCGTGATAATGACTTGTACTGATCGAATGACCAGTAGGAATATTGTGTCAGGCCTTAAGGCGGTGTGTCTATAAGTAATTCTTTCTGCTGACGCGGCTCTTAAATTTTCTCCGTAAATCGCCGATAAGTGACCGATGGCGAATGTTTTATTGACCAAAGAAACACAAAAAGGAACGACAAAGGGTTCAGGAAAAAAACTCTTGGCCTTTAAAAACCTTGAGAAAAGACTGGAAGAACTTCTTAACGAAGAGGGCCCCAAGTCTCGAGTTTCCTTTGGCTTTATGGTTTTAAACTGTGTTGTTCAGGGGAACTATGAGCGGGCTCTCTCCGAGCTCGACAGCACGGCGATGGGAATTGAGGGTTATCCGGAATTCACGGAGAAATCTTCGCGCTACATCGAGCACGCTAAAAGTCTAGTGCTCGCCATTAAAACTAAAAAAGAGATTGGCCTTTCTCCGCACATCAATAAATCCAAACAAAAAGAGCTCGGCGATCGCATCGCCGAGCATTTTATGGATTTAAAAAAATGCATCATCATCATCGAAAAAATAGAAAAAGGAATTCGCGCCAAGGATTTGGGATCCTCAGTATATATTATTGTATCGCTTTATTTTAGCGTGGTCGGGCTGTTTGTCGCTTGCTTGGTTGCATATCTATGGCCAGAGATCAAAGATCTACCTTGGGATAGTATTCAAGAATACTTCTGGCCCGAGTAGATTACTTCACATCTTCTAAAAGCACTTCACCATGAATCGCCTGCAGAATTGATAAATTCGCAGCGCCTTTTGTTAATCTTTTATTAATGAAAATTGTAGGAGTGGAATTGATTTTTAAAGTTTTCGAAGCGTATTCTTTTTGTTTCACCATCGCTTCATAGGTTTGAGGATCTTTAAGACAAGAAACGATTTTTTCACCATCTAGGAACCGAGAGCGAACAACTTCGGCGAGAACGGGGCTTAAACCCTCTTTAGCGAGATCAGATACGGGGTCCTTGTAAAGCAGCGCTTGGCGATGAAAAAGAGCTTCGTTAGTTTCATAACCGCTCCCTTGTTGATTGGCGCAGTACGAGAACAGCGCCAGTTCGCAACTTTTTCCATAGGATCCATTCACTTTTTCGCAGCCATCCAATGGGAAGGCTTGAAATATAAATTCGACGTCGGGGTTCCCCTTGAGGAAGGTATCGATCTTTGCAGACGCCACCATGCAGTGACCGCAGAGGAAATCGGCGTACTCAATAATTTGCATCTTAGCTCCCTCAGCGCCCTTACGGATAGGGGAGAAGACTTCGATTTGAGTTTCGGGTGTTTGTTTCCATGTGCTAATGATCAGGTCGTACATTTCGCGAGCTTCCCGATTCTCGTATTTATTAATCGAGATTTTGCCGGAGGCGAAACTCAATGCAAAAACGATAAATCCAACGATCGCGAGTGAGCGATAGGCCGCCGGTGTAAATATATTTTTGCGTGGGAAAATCATGAGCGCCGAAATGATAGAAAGAAACGAAAGAACATAAGCGGCCGTACAGAAGGGGCAAAGAGTTTTTAATATGACAAGCGAAATGGTGGCCATCACTATACTGGCAAGCACAGCGATACCCGTTAAGCTAAGAACAATAGTTCCGTCGTTAGAACGAGCTTCGTCGGAAGAGCTAAGGAGGAAGTACTTCAGGGTAAAAAACAAAGCGACCAGTGCCGTCATAATCCCGAAAAATGCGATGGGGATTCCAAACAATTCGGAGTAGCTACTCGAAATCGCAGCGTTACAGTTGATAGTGCTCGAGACGTTACACATCTGATCGCCAGCTTCCATACTGTATTTGGTCACCAAATGCAGGCGAGCAAGATAGAAGTGAACTCCCGCAGCAAGGGCGAGACTGATTATTAAAGTAAGACTTGAAGGGTTGGTAATTTTTGTTGTACGCATGCTCTCTCTTTTCTAATCTTGATACTGTGACACTAAAGAACAGCTTACGGCTTCGTCAAGAAATTCTAAATAAAATCAAAAGTCAGGTGCAGCTTTATCTGACTGAGGAGCCTAAAGATCTTCGGCGTTACGCACTTGCCTATAAAAAGAACATAGAGCGAACCCGTTGGCAGCTGTCCGACACCGAGGAACTTCAGGATCAAATTCAAGGAGTCGACATTGTCTATGGAGGAGATTTTCATGCGTTTTCGCAGGCTCAGCGAGTCCATCTCAGGCTTCTAAGGACAATCTCCGAGCAAAGGAAAGTTTGGCTTTGCCTCGAGTGTTTCACTTCCAACGCTCAGAGAAACATCGATAGCTATTTGAAGGGTAATATTAGCGAGGAACTATTTCTTAAAAAAGCTCAGTGGAGTAGCTCTTGGGGGTTTCCGTGGGAGCACTATAAGCCACTTTTTGATCTGGTAAAAAAGCAGGGGGGAGAGTGTCGCGGGCTCAATATTATTTTTAGCCAACGCACCGGCAAATCCTTGCGCGCACGAGATCTTCATGCGGCGAAGATTTTAGCGAAGGTGCTTCGGGAAAAAGCCCCGGAAGACTTGGTCTATGTTGTTTATGGCGACCTTCATGTGGCCAAAGAGCACTTGCCTAAAGATGTCGACCGACTGACGAAGTCTAAATTTAAAGGACTTACGGTCTTTCTCAATCCTGAAAAAATTTATTTCCAATTAATCAAGAAGGGCTTAGATCGCTCGGGGACCGTGCTCAAGTTTAACTCGCGAGAGTATTGCGTCGTCGATTCTCCGCCTTGGGTCAAATGGCAGAGCTATCTTCTGTTTCTTGAAGAAACTCTCGATAAGTCCATCGATGAGGAAGATCGACATTTTAATTATGCCGAAACTGTGTCCTCCCTGATGAGGCTCATGACCTCGGATCTCGGTGTTGATCATAAAAAAGCGGATTCTATTGAGCACGTCTACTCCTTTAATGATGAGGAATTTCTTGATTTGTTGGCTGACAAACTCGGGCGTGATGAGTTTTCCTTAGCCGAAAAAATCGTAGCCGCAGACGTGAGTTTTTATTGGCGCGAAACCGGTACTGCTTATTTAGCGAGGGGAACTGTGAATTATGCGTCTCATTTGGCGGGACTCATTGTGCACGGCGGATTAAGTCGACGAGATCAAAATTTTTGGGATTTGCCGAAAGATTTCACTCGCCAGATCTGGATAGAAGCCATGGCTTTCTTTTTAAGTAAAACCGTTAATCCTCACCGCAAAGCCCTTAATTTGAATGACTTAAAAAAACAGCTAGCGGCCTTCTCGCCTCGTGATTCGGGGGAAGAATCGCTGAAAATTGCCTTAGATCAGAAAATGTATGAACTCGTTGCGACCTATGGAAGGGCGAACGAGAAGCGAAGATTACGTGCAAAACAAACCGTGAGTTACCTTAAGGCAGCGCAAATTCTTGGGGCGATTCTGGGTGAAAAAGTATTTACGAACTATCGAGCTGGACGTTTGTCCCGATCCAAGATCATGGAATGGCTCAGTTCTCCTGTGAATCAGGAAAATTTCGACACTTTCTATTATCAACGGGTCAAAGATCTTGATAGCATGGAACTAGGAGATCCCCATGCAAGACAGTAAGTGGTATTACGAAAGCTTTGGCGCTGCCAAAGGTCCGATGACTTCTCAAGAACTGATCCTTAAATTGAACAAGGGTGAGCTCACTTTGGTGAGTCTTGTTTTTAAGGAAGGTGAGGGGCAGTGGTATCCGCTTGAACACTTTACCGAGATCACAGAACAGCTCGGAAAGAATGATGTTAAGGTCGATGCGGAATGGGTGGTCCTGCGAAGTCACGAAGTGGACGGTAAGCAGAGTTTTGAGCAAGTGGGGCCGTTCAATGCGGAGCAAATTCTACAGCTGATCGAAAACGGTAAAATAAAATTTAGTGATCATGTTTGGCGTGACGGGTTTAAAGCATGGGTTCCTCTTGGAAAGATTGATGAGTTTGAAAAACCTTTGACGTCGTCTGTGGAAGTGGATCTTTCGCTCTATCAGTTGCCGAAACACGAGATCATCAATTCTTCGCCAGCCCCGATTAAAAAGTTTTCGCCAGCGACCATTGAGGAAACGGAGCCAGAGCAGATCCCAGAAGAAGCGAAAGGCGAAGATCTCGCTCAACCGAGTTGGATTCTTAAGCGAAAGCCGAAAGTTGAAATCTTAGAAGAGCCGACCCAACAAGATCCTCTGCTTCAAAAGAAAAAAGAGAAAGAGGCTGCCGCTCGAAAGGCGGAGCAAGAGGCGGTGGATAATGAATTCCAGGCCAAGCAAGCTGCCGCTGCGTCCAAAGAAGCTCAGCGAAGAGAAAAAGCCGAAAAAGAGCGTTTAAAGCAAGAGGCTTCCGAAAAAGAAGCTCAAGCCCAAAAAGAGATTCTCGAAAAAGAGGCCCGAGCTCGGGCGGCCAGAGAAGCTGCGAAAGAAAAAGAGGTTCAAGAAAAGTTGGCCATGGAAAAAGCCGCGAAGGAGAGCGAAGCCGCAATGATCGCGGCTGCAGTAAAACTTGCGGCGGAGAAAGAGGCGGCCGACGCCAGTGCCGAAAAGTTAAAATCCACTGCGCAGATCAAGGCAGAGGAGGCCGAAGCCGCCGCTGCAGTTAAAGCGCGAGAGGTTGCACGCAAATCGAAAGAGGAAACTGTCACAAACGCTCCGATGATGACGGAGAAGCCCAAGCGAGACTCTTCCAAAGATAAAGTTGTGGTGGATATTCCCACCGCGGACAAGCTTGAAAAGATGTCGAGATTGTGGAACCAGGTCGCCACAGGCCTAAGCGTCGCCCTGGTGGTTGCCGGAGTTATGGTTTTCGGTGTTTTCGCTAAAAATAAGTTTTCTAAATCCAGAAACTCAGTGGCAACAGAGGAGATTTACCCCGATGTGCCAGTGGAGTCGCAGCAGGCCACAAATCAGTTACCCCCGCCCAGTGAGGGTCTGCCTCCACCCGTTCCTGCAGAGCCCCAAGTTCAGAACCCATCTCCTTCAGCGGGCACCGTGGCTCAACAGCCGACGTCGACCCCTTCGCCGGTCACTGCCAAAACTTCCGGTGAGGATCTCATGGCCAACGAAAATTTAAAGAGAGACCCAGAAGCTGAGGATGTCTCTAAACTCGGAATAAAAGAGCGCTCATACTATTTTAATCGCGATCAAAAGTTAATTTATTACACATCCCTTAAAGGTGTAAAGTTCGCAGCAAGCATAGAAGCCGTTTACAAAAAGCAGAGGAATGCAGACTCCTGGAATGCAGAATTTAAGAAGTGGAAGACTCAGGTGAAAGCCGGTATTCCGCAGGATCTCAAGCGGACAAGCTTTAAAGGGGATTACATGTTTCCTGACACCATGACGGCGTTGAAAAATAATTTTAAAGAAATGCTTCGCCGGGGTGAAGAAATGAACGGTAGCCTGGTCGGAGGTCGAGGCCCTAGCCGCGACCTAAATATGGCTGACGTGATCGGAAAATTTAGAGATATTAGCGAAAAAGCAAAGAAGCTCAATCCCTAAAGAAATCAGTGGAATTTAAGAGCTAAACCCTTAAGCTTATTTGAGCTTTTACCGATAAAATGGGTATGAGTTCGAGAGTGATTGCCATCGTATGTTCTTTTATCACACTGGTGTGTTGCTTTGCGCTTTGGCGTGGAGAACTTGCATTCGCAACGCGTGCAGGAATTGAGAATCGTTTAAAAATGGCTTCGCGCAATGCCACCGAAGAAAAAATTAAGCGATTGAGTTTGCAAGCCCGCTTTAAAGATTTTCAACAGAATGTTGCTCTTTATATTCCCAGAGACAAGCATAATAAAGTCGAAATCGAAGCCAGGGAACTTGCGAGTGTTATTCCTCATTCTTCGTTTCCTAAAAGTGAAGAATCACTTTCACGTATGGCTCTCAAGAGCGGCAAAGAGCTTTTTTTAGATAAAAAATACGAGCAGTCGATTCAGCCTTTGACCGATTTAATTTCGAAATATCCCGAGTCGGTTTCTAGTCTCGAAGCTTCTTACTATCTCGTGAAGGCATTTTACGAGACGAAAAACAAACAGGAATCGATGGAATGGGCCGAGAGAATGATCCGGCAATTCCCAGAAAGTATTTGGACGGCGAAATCCATGATTTTACTTGCGGATATTTATCGCGAGCAAGATCGTCGTAATGAGGCCTTGGATACTTATCAAATTGTGATGTCGTCTTTCGACGAAGCGGATATTCGCGATGAGGTTAAAAAGAAAATGGCAGAGATGGGTTTATAATGAGACCGTTCTTTGGCCTCCTCTTTTTGGTTTTGCTTCTTCAAAATTCTGCTTTCGCAAATTACAGTTCCATGCCTAAGGGATGTCTTAAGCAGCCGCTGCACGACGGTGAGATCTGCAAAGTCTTATCACATGATAAAGTGATGGTTCCTTGGGTAAAGAACAAATTCTATACTTCACCGAAAACTCTTTTAGAGATTCAAAAGGACCATATTTTTTTAGGATATGGTTATGTTTGGTTTCATTTTGATCAGCCCGTAGAAATTCGTACCCCCTATGGAAATGTGATGCCGACAGGATCTGGCGAAGTTTGGGTCGAGGTTAAAAATGATCACGCGATGATTCGCGCTCTAGGGGACAATCTTTTAGTCACCGGTAAGGGGAGCGAAAGTTCGCAACTTCTCGTCAAAGGTTTCGAAATGAAGCTAGGTACTGTGTCCTATGCGACAGGCGCTGCCCATCAGACAATTCCCACTTCAATTTCAATGGAGGATCATCTCCAGTCTTTAGACCGAGTATTTCCCTACGATGACATGGATTTTAAAGCGACCGTAAATCAATTGGCCCACGTCTTAACTAAAGCCTCGGCTCAAGCTTCGCAGCTTCACCAAAAGATCGTTGAGCGAAAAATTGCGAGCGAAAAAGAGCGCATGCAAAAGGCCGAGTTTAATGCTGAACTTAGGTCGCGCCTCGAGAAGTACTTTCGTCGCATATATCGTCAAAAAAACAGTCTAGAATAGCCCTCCTATGATATTCTTAAAAGGAGCTTTATTTCCGCTTAAATACTGGAATACAGCGTCTTTTTCATGGAGGAAAAAGTGTCATCGATCAATGGTAATGATCCGTACGACGAGTTAAAGAAGCTTCGTGAATACTATCAAAAGCGCGAAGAAGAAACTAAAACGAATCACACCAAAGAAAAAGAAAAGCTCTCTTCGGCCCACAAAACTGAAGTTAAGAAAATCAGTGAGCAGAATGCACAACGCGAGGCCGAACGACGTGATGAGACGAAAACTGCCATCAGTAAAAATGATATGCGCTACACGCGAGATGTCGAAAAGATGAAGCAGCTTCATAGCAAGCAAATTAAAGATCAACTT
Source organism: Bdellovibrionales bacterium (assembly GCA_019750295.1). Lineage (NCBI taxonomy): Bacteria > Pseudomonadati > Bdellovibrionota > Bdellovibrionia > Bdellovibrionales > Bdellovibrionales bacterium. Next base: position 13,615 of record JAIEOS010000020.1, read on the forward strand.
TCGCGTCAAGCCATCGAAGAGAAAAACTACAAGAAAGCCTACGAGGACAATAGCGAGCGCAATGAGGGAATGTACAAAAGTAAATTGAGTGAACGAGAGAGAGCTCACGCCAAAGCCCTCGAAAGTCAGCAGGATACGACCGCAGAGACCATGACTCGCTACCAGCAAAAAACGAAACAAGAGATGGATGAGATGCGAGCTCGACATCAAAACGAAACTTCGAACAAAAAAGACGTCGTTAGAAAAACACTGCACGAAGAAAAGGCAAAGGTCGTTAATGAGTACGATGACTATCGCGCGTTTAAAGAGCAGGAGATTAAAAAGCAAGAGCGAAAAAAAGAACATGAGATCAGTAGTCTCCGCGAGGATTATCAGCAGCAGTTGATGCGGAAAGATCGACTTACCCAAGAGAAGCTCGATGAGATGCGTGAGCTGAGCCAAGAGGGTGTAGCGCGTGAGAAGCAGCAACATATGAAAGCGCTCGAAAAAGAACGTAAGGCACTCGAAAAAGCTCGCGAAGATCTCGAGATTGGTCGTAATGCAAAACAGATCGATCATTTGCAATATAAGATTCAAGATCTTCAAGACAAGAACATTCGGGATATTCAGAAGAGTGAGAGAGCAAAGAATCGTGAAATCGAAAACGTCAAGATTGCTTATCAAGATAATGTCGATCTATTAACCGAGCAGCGCTCCGCAAACCTAAAAACACATAATGAAATTCGCGCCAATCAATCCGAGTTGACTCGGCAACAGGCTGAAGCGCGTGTGAAAGACGCACACGATTACTTTAAGCAGAAGATGGATCAAGAGTCGGACCATCACGACGCCAATGTGGCGCGCCTCGAACGTAAAATGAGTAAAGACAATCAGCATAAACATGCCATGTCCGATATGAGATTTAAAAAAGTTCAGGAAGATTATGCTCGTGATCGTGCAGAACTTGAACGTGCTCATGGGAGAAACGTCGCAAGTTTGCGCGAAGAGTTTAAACGAGTGATCGAAAATGAACGGGGTGAGCATTTCCAAGAGCGTGATACGATGAGAAAGCATTACGAAAACCAATTTGGGGAAATGCAAATAAAACATCAAAGCGAAATGGATAAAATGCGATCTCAATACGAATCCTCCGTGGCTCAATTGAGAAACGAATATGCCGACCATCTCAATGAAATCCATAACAAGGGCCAAGCGAAGTTAACTGAGCAGGCTCGCATGAAAGATTCCGAAACGGAAAACCGACAAGCTCAGTTTGAATATCGCCTAAAAAAAATTGAGCAGTCCTACAATGAAAATCTAAAGCGTCTCAACTCGAGGCAGGAAGAGAACGTTAAGCTCCTAAACTCAACTCCTTCTAAAGGGAAGTACGCGTGAAGAAACGTTTAGGAAAAGGTTTTCTCTTATGTTTACTTTTTAGTGGCGTTAGCGTCGCATTTGCGAGTATTTTTAATCAGAGGCCAAGTCGCGGTCCCAGTCGAACTCATGATGGATATGATTATCCAACAGCCCATGGAACTCCGGTTCCTTCGCGCAGCGCGGGAACGGTGAGCCTTGTCGGATCTCGTCCTGGTTATGGTAAAACCGTAGCGGTGGACAAGGGACGTTGTCGCGAAATTTATGCTCACTTTAGCTCGATGAGCGTTTCCCCCGGGCAGCGTGTGTCCCCTGGAACTATTCTTGGCTTAGCTGGCCGTACTGGACGGGTGTCGTTGTCTCAAAGCACCGCGGTTGTTCATTACGAGTCGTGCAGTCCACTTTATCCTCTCGGAGGAGAAGTTCGAGGTTCTGGAACTCGTGGACGGAGAGGCCAGCCGTCTCAACAGGGCGGTTACGACCACATGCTGAGGGACACAACAACGACGGGCCAATAGGAAAAGGATGAATATGATTCTAGCTTTGTTATTATCTTTATCGATCGCTTCGGCAAAACAAAAAGCGGACCGTGTGTACACGCCTCGGGCCGGTGAAACTTCAATTCAGGCGATTCTTCGCAAATGCGTTGAGACCGAGCAGGCACGGATTTTAAAAGAAAAACTTCACAAAGAGAGCGCCGTGGGAGCGGCCGATATTTGTCGGTGCATCACCGACAATTTACAGAAAAATGTTCCCGAGGAACAACTCTATATCATAGCGAAGTACGAGGCTGGATTTCGCGTCATCGACGATATTCGTCGCATCGAAGGGGCCCAGGTCCTTTTTGATTTTGATGAAGGTGTTCGCACAAATTGCCGTAAGGACGTGAATCACGTGGCGCAGATTGAAGACGCGAATGAGACTCCGGGGAATGATCGCCGGCCCAATTCTAAGAAGAAGTAAAACGTACGCCGGTTCGATTCCCAAACGCAAAAGGCCATAAAACATTAGGTGTTTTATGGCCTTTTGCGTTTGGGAATCGAACCGGCGGAAAGTGGATGCCGTAACTTTTCCTTACTGGTTTTGGCGCCAAACGTTTTTCTTCATAATGTAGAAGAAGTCTTTGTACGTCGGCTGGATGATCGAGCGTGGAGCTTTTTCACCTTGCCCGCTGACGCTTTCTCCGGCCATGGAGGAGTGCAGAGTCTCAATATCAAATAATCCTCGGTCGTTCCGTGTGAAGAGAGCCGCATACGCAAAACGAGGAGAGTTCATATCCAGATGAATCGCATTTTTGCACTGATAGGACTGCAAGACGCGAGTCATCGCACTCGGGGAGTGTCCTGAGAAATAACTAATAAGAAGGAAGCGACGTCCATTGTTTTCGACGATACATGCCGCAGTTCTTGGAGTTCTCAGTTGAGCATCGGCGTTTCCAGACCAGTTCCCGGCGCCCCAATTATTGACGTAGCGACCTGGAACTCCGTCTTCAATGAGAGGCACTCCGTTTTGGCGAATGTCTTTGATCTTATCGAGATTGGCGTTGTCAGCTAAGGTCCACGTTTTAATGTCGACGGTGCCGTCTTTATAAGTAATTAACGAAGATAGGTTGGGAACGATGGTGCTCATGATCACACCTTTTTCCATCACACCGTAATGGTGCCCTTTATTAAACGATGTCAAATCACCGCTCTTAAAGGCTGCGTGTTTGCGCTGGAATCCTCCCGCAAAAGTCCCAATGACTGCCGGAAGATCCTTGGGGTTAAGAACACCAGGAAACGCCAATGGTGCGAGCGTATTGAAGCCATCAGGACCGTTTCTGTCGTCATTTCCGCGACGAATTCCCGATGGGCGAGGAGACCAGCCTGTGCCAGGATGCTCAGAACCATTATCAAAAGCCACGAGGTACTTCGAAAGATCCATGGCCATAAACACGGCGAGAGCACCGCTTTCTCCGCGGGAATTGCTGCCAGATCCATCTAGAGAACTGACGCGCTCGGGGTAAGATCTAAGAATGTCCTCTTTCACGAGATTGGGGCGCATGACGCTCACGTAAACGTTTTCGTAATTCTTGGCCTCGTACCACTGACCAGCCACCATAGACTGATTGTCTTCTTTGCTCTTTACAGAGAGACCGTGATTTTTAATGGCAACACGACTGCTCACTAATGCTGCGGTAGGGGCTTCGGCTCCGGCGTGGGAATCGGTCGCGTTTTTATCTTCCGTTCCAAAAACCTGATCGGCCTCGTTGTATTGATTCTCTTTCACCCAATCGAGAAACGACTCACCGATGCCACCTGTGCTGCGAATGCCGTTCACAAGATTTTCGAACGTCGAGCGATTCCCGTCCTGTTGAGTTTTAACAGAAAGTCGGAATTCGCAGATCATCGTGTAGGGGCTACGGGTGCGAACCGCCTTATCAAAGTCACCGTCGGTGACCTGAGTTCCGAGAACGTTACAGTTTTGTTCGCCCTCTTTTGTTGTTATCGTCAGCTCGCCGTTGTTGGCTAAGGTTATTTTTTGAGACGAAGGTAAATTGTTTTCGAAATTATAAATGTACTCTTGTCTTCCAAATTTAGCTTTAAGAATAAACCAGGAGTTGATTTCTTTATTCAGACTAATGAGTTGGACATCAGCTGTTTTGCCGGGAGCCAAAGTTACAGTTTTTGTGATTGTCTCAGAAAAAGTTTGAAAGGCTACGACATCTGGGGCCGTTCTCCAGTTTTCAATTCTCTGATTTCCCTGTGCATTTGCAGCTAGCGAAAATAGAACTGCAGACAAAATTGTAGTGATCATGACACTCCCTCTTTATTTAAAGATTTAGCGGGAACCTAAGCCAGTGAGTGATTTATGACAACAGACGGTAAGACTGTGGAATTTTTTATGAAAATGTGGAAAAAAATTTCAAAAGGACGCTTTGATCTGCCTCTCATTGCTGCGACCTGCTACCTCCACACTCAATATACAAAGGGAAAGAAAAGAGGGTCTCGTGGGGTCTTTTAAACACTTACGCATCTTTATACTGATGCTGGCGCTTTCGCTAGGTTCATTGGCAACGGCGCAAGCCAATATCTGTTTAGACTTATTTGCCCATTCAAGATGGGTCTCCAACAAGTCCTCGCACGCGTTCCTCAGAGTTGAATATCCGACCTACAGCGCGCCCGAGCGGGCTCAACAGGTTTTTGATAACTACAATGACTCTCTTCAGTTGGTGGGCCAACTTGGGGCGACTTCGGATTCCCCCGCATTGACCATCGTTATTCCAGCTTACAAGGAAGCGGCTCGTTTACCTCGAAGTGTCCAGCGGATTAAAGATTTTTTTGAGGTATTTCCATTTCCCGTGGAAGTTATGATTCGTATCGAAAAATCGCCTGACAACACGGTTGAGGTGACCCAGCAAGCGGTGGGGCAAAGTCCAATTTTTAAAGTCTTTCCCCATCCTGTCCAGCGCGGGAAGGGATATGCCGTGAAGCAAGGAATGCTCGAAGCGAACGGCGCCTACATTCTTTTTATGGATGCCGATCTTTCTACGCCACTTCCTGAAGTCTTTAATATCTTAGCCAGCGCCTACAAGAACCAAAATGTGGATGTTTTTATCGGTGATCGACACCATAAGGAGAGTGATGTCACTCAAAAACAGTCGTTTCGCCGGCAAGTGATTGGCTCCGTATTTCGTTTTATAACGACCACCACACTATCTACAGTGGGTCTTAAAGGGATTTGCGATACTCAGTGCGGATTTAAGATGTTCTCGGCTCCGGCGGCGCAAAAAGTTTTTAATCTGATCGAAACCAACGGGTTTGCCTTCGATGTGGAAGCGCTGATGTTGTCCTCACGACTTGGCTTCGAAGTGATGCCCATTCCCATCCAGTGGGTGGACGACGCCCGCTCGACGGTCAATCCCATCGTCGACGCCCCGAAAATGTTGATAGATACAATTAAAATGCATCGAAGAATTCGCAATCGAACTTTTGAAGGAAATGAAAATGAATAAAATAATTCTCGGTCTGGTATTGCTCGTCGGCGCTTCCGGCGATGTCGTCGCTAAAGAAAGCGAAGCGTTTGTGAATAAAGTGAGTGAAGCTCATGCGCTAACGCCCACGCAAACGCAGTCGCTAAAGGTGATCATCACCACAGAGCCCTCCCTCACCCGAAATATTGGGACCGAGGATCTCGAGGCGGTCCAAGGGACTAATAACTCTTGGCATCCTGTCAGTCGAGCGACCTGTATCGAAAAAGTGATCAAAACGGGAATCGTTCAGCAGAATCCCGAATTCGAGAAAATTTGCAAGCGCAAGTGGATGTCTCCGGTGCCGGGGTCTGATGGCAAAATCTCTTCTGCAAAGGTGTGTATTGATCAATTCGAATTTCCTAATATTCCTTGTGAATATCCTGTAGTGTGGACGCCCGCGTCCTCGGCGAAAAAGATTTGTGAATCCATCGGCAAGCGAGTCTGTAATTCCCATGAGTGGGAAGGCGCATGTGCGGGGTCTACGGACGAAAAAAATCCTTATCGCTTTGATCTTGCGGATCTCAAACAAAGACGGAGCGCCTATAATAACTCTCGCCAGGTGATCTGGGCGTTTTCTCACGATCCCGCTTTAGCTCATATTCAGGACACCCGTGAGCTCTGCGGTGTGTACTCTGCCAACGATCCTGACTTTGCGGACTACTTGAAGAACGGAAAAGCGAGTGAATACTTCAACTCCATCGGAAAATCCAACACGTGTCACAAAAAACCGTCGGACTACGCCACTTGCGGGACGAACACATGGCCTGCTGGTTTTAAGCATCGCTGTAAGAGTTTTTACGATGTTTACGATATGCATGGGAACGTGGCGGAGGTGACAAACTTTCCAAGATCCCCGGGCGGCCTTGCGACCGTCGGAAACACCGACCGCACAGAACGCAAAGGTTCGTTCTTCGTGACCCGAGTGGGTGGGGGAATGAAGTACCCCGATGATTGCCGAGTAAGACAGCCCTACGAGCATTTTAATGACTACGCTACAGATAAGCACTCTTACTATCAAGAGGGATTTCGCTGCTGCTCCGACATTAAATAAATTAAATTTAAAGATGATTAAAAATAAAAAAAAGGCAACAGGGTTGCCTTTTTTTTTATTTTTAATCAAAGACGAAAACCTGGCTTACTTTTGGAACCAGCCGGCTCCGTATTTGCCACTGATACAGTAAGGCACCGAAGTGTGTAAGTGGTTCTTGTGATTTTTATCTTCCTTACCAATAGTTCCGGCATTTTTCACATTCGGACATTTGTTAAAGTCCCGAAGAGTTTCTGACCAACACTTTCTAAAGGCATTAAAATAGGCGGTGTTGGCTGAGCCCGCAAACACGAAGTTCTTCACTTTACCGCCAACGAGTTTGACTTCCATGGATTTGATATCAATAGCACGATTTTCGGCGTGTAAGCTTTTAGGAGAATGTCGTGGGTCACCCGTGATTCCGGCGTGGACGATATGGTAGTCGGCCATTTTTCCACCACCTTGGGCTGCGAGGCCGCGGTTCACGCACTTGTGCATATGGGTCATCATAAATGTTTTCAGGATTTGAGAAATTTTGCGAGTGTTGGCGCATTTATACCCACTATAATTTCCAGTCACATCATCGAGACATTCTTTCCAGATGGTTTGAGGGAACTTATACTTATAAGCTTTGCCAACGATTTCATTTTCGAGTTGTTCCTGCTCGAAGGCTTCTTCTTGCTCAGGTGATAATACATGGAGATCAGATTCTTCAGCCTCAGAAAGAATCTCGTCCGTCGTGGAGGCGAGAGTCGTCTGATCTATGGGGTCATTCCCATTCTTACCACAGGCGACCGCAAGGAGAACAACCGGAATCAGATAGATGAATTTCATAATAGACCTCTTGTTGGTTACAAGACTTTCATCGACGGAGAGAGGTCTAGGATTTAATCCATAGTGTTCAGGACTTTTATACGAGCTATAAGCACTATTCCAAGGAGGAAACTGGACGTTTCGAAAAAAAATTGAACACTAAAGTAAAAAATGAGGGCCAGGTGCTAGACCATCTCATGCACTGAATTTTAGATATTTTGTTAAAAGAATCGACAAGATTTCAGGCCCGTCATCCTCAGCGAACGCAAAGGATGACATCTCATTAAAACTTCATCTCTTTAAGTTGAGGGGAGACGACCACGGGTGCGCCTGTTCCCTTGATGATGTCGTCGACAGAAACGTCGGGGGCTTTTTCAAGCAAAATAAATTTGCGATCTTTAATCGAAAAAACGCCAAAATCGCTCACCACCATATCGATGCAATTGATGCCGGTAAGGGGGAGGGTGCACTTGTCTAAAAGTTTCTTATCGCCGGAGCGATCCATGTGTTGCATGGCCACGATCACGCGGCGAGCGCCGGCCACGAGGTCCATCGCGCCGCCCATGCCTTTGACCATTTTACCTGGGACCATCCAGTTCGCGATAGATCCTTCAGCGTCCACTTGCATAGCACCGAGAACGGTCAGATTGACATGACCCCCACGAATCATCTCAAAACTTTCGGAAGACGAGAAGTAGCTGGCTCCAGGAACTGCAGTCACTGTTTGTTTTCCGGCATTGATTAAGTCAGGATCGACTTCGTTTTCTTTGGGAAAAGGACCAATCCCTAAAAGTCCGTTTTCGCTCTGTAACATAACGCTCATGTGTTTAGGAATGTAGTTCGCCACAAGCGTGGGAATACCGATTCCTAAATTCACCACAAAACCATCTTCGATCTCTTGAGCCACTCGTTGAGCCAATTGTTCTTTAGTTAAAGGCATACAAATTCCTACTTTGAAACTGTTCGTTGTTCGATGCGTTTTTCGTACTTTTCACCCTTGATAATTCTTTGGACAAAAATTCCAGGGGTGTGAACTTGGTCTGGATCGATATCACCATAGTCGACGATCTCTTCTACTTCGACGATTGTTACTTTTCCCGCAGAGGCCATCATGGGATTAAAGTTTCGAGCGGTTTTACGGAAGACCAGATTCCCAAAAGGATCAGCCTTCCACGCTTTGATTAAAGCAAAGTCGCCGCGAATTCCGCGTTCCATCACGTATTTTCGTCCATCAAATTCGCGCACTTCTTTTCCTTCGGCAACGAGAGTTCCCACTCCCGTCGGCGTGAAAAAAGCGGGGATACCAGCTCCTCCGGCGCGCAGTCGTTCCGCGAGAGTGCCTTGAGGCGTGAGTTCCACCTCGAGCTCTTGACTCAAAAACTGACGCTCGAATTCCTTGTTCTCACCCACGTAGCTTGAGATCATTTTTTTGATCTGACGAGTCTCCAACAGCATTCCCAGTCCAAAGCCATCGACTCCGGCGTTGTTGGACACGCAAGTGAGCCCCTTGGCCCCCGAGTTTTTTAAGGCCAATATTAAGTTTTCGGGAATTCCGCAGAGACCAAATCCCCCGACGAGCAAGGTCATGTTGTCTTGAATTCCTTCAATTGCTTTTTCTGCTGAAGGATAGACTTTATTGATCATAATATCTCCGTCCGACTTAAATTATTCCGCAAGATTTTCGACGATCACAGCAACGCCTTCGCCGCCACCGATACAAAGGGTCGCTAAACCATACTTCTTATTGTGAGTTTTCAGGGCGTGAAGAAGTGTCGTAAGGACGCGTGCGCCCGAGCCACCGATTGGGTGACCTAAAGCAATCGCACCGCCATGCACGTTCACCTTTGATCGAGGAATGTTAAGGTCTTTCATCGCCGCCATGGTGACAACGGCAAAAGCTTCGTTGATTTCAAAGAGATCAATCTGCTCGACTTTGAGGTTCGCGGCTTCGCAGGCTTTACGAATGGCATTCACCGGAGCGGTCGTGAACCACTTTGGATCTTGAGCAAAAGTGCCTTGGCCGACAATTTTAGCGATGGGTTTTAAATTTTTACTTTTGACATATTTTTCAGAGGCGAGAACCACAGCGGCCGCTCCGTCGTTGATCTTTGAAGCATTGGCCGCTGTGATTGTACCGTCTTTGGCGAACGCTGGTTTAAGACCAGGGATCTTATCGTACTTCACCTTAGTGGGCTCTTCATCGGTATCGATAACGTTGGTTTTATCTTTAACAGTAATTTCTACCGGAGCGATTTCGTTTTTAAAGGCTCCGCTGGCCTGTGCTTTTGCGGCGAGCTCGTAGCTTTCTTTGGCGTACTTGTCTTGCTCTTCACGAGTGAACTTGTATTCTTTGACGCAAATTTCGGCGGCGTTACCCATATGAAAATTATTGTAGGGGTCCCACAGTCCATCTTTGATCATGGAGTCAGTCATCTGCACATTCCCCATGCGATATCCGGCGCGGGCGTTCTCCATCAGGTGAGGAGCGAGGGTCATATTCTCTTGTCCTCCAGCGACAACCACGTCGGCATATCCGAGTCGAATGCTATCGTTAGCCATCATCACGGTTTTTAAACCTGAACCGCAGACTTTATTGATCGTCATGCATGGGGCAGAGGTGGGGATTCCCGCACCGAGCGCTGCTTGGCGAGCGGGGGCCTGACCGACACCGGCGGTGAGAACTTGGCCAAAGATCACCTCTTGAACGTCCTCTGGCGGAACATGCGCCGCTTTCAGTGCGCTTTTAATTGCGGTGGATCCCAGTTGTGGTGCCGGAACTGAGCCTAAAACTCCTTGGAAACTTCCGATGGGTGTACGTTGTGCGCTTAAAATATAACTCTGATTCATAAAAACCCTCCCGTGATGAAAGAAACATGTGTAACAGGTAAAACTCCCTACGAAAAGACGCGAACAGGATGCGCAGTATAATGTGTGGTATATGCTATTGACTCTCTAGACGAGATGAATCAAAGCTACTTCATGGCTAAAAGTAAACCGAAAGCGAAAAAACCAGCAAAAGCGGCTAAACCCGCAAAACCTATTAAAAAAGCAGCAAAGTCCGCGACGCCCGTAGTGGCCAAAAAGCCTGTAAAACAGGATGTGAAGTCTGCTAAAAAAGTCGCCGCTAAAGCCACGCCAAAGAAAGCAGAGAAAAAGCCTGTTTCCAAGGCGGAGTCGAAAAAGTCCGACTCGAAAGGTGCCGCAGGAAAAGGCGATGGTAAATCGGTCGTTAAGTCGCTTAAAAGTTTAGTTTCGCAATTACTTCCGACTAAAAAAGGCGCGGCTGCTGTTGATTCCAAAGCAGATTCGAAGAAATCTGACGCCAAGGACACCAAGGGCGATGCCAAGTCCGCAAAGGCTTCCAAAGCGGATGCAAAAGCGGCAAAGACCAAAGGCAAAGTCGAAGAAGAAATCAAAGTTGAGGCGAAGCCTGTTGTTCAGCAAGAGCTGATTCTCACAGATGCCGAAGGTCGTCGACTTTGTAAGGTGAAAGATTGCGATCAGCCCGCTGTCGTTGAGGGGTACTGTCGTTATCATTATTTGTTTTTCTGGAAAAAAATCCAAAACCGTAAGAAGATTCTCTCCGAAGGAAAACTCGAGCAGTATATCGAAGAGTTGACAGCTCGTTATCCTTTGAAGTTTCTTGAACTCATCCGCAAGGATTTAAACACTGAGGCCGATTTCATGGGCGCGATCCAAGAGTTGGATATCGACGAAAATAGCAACCTCGACGAGTTTGAAGATGAGAATTTTATGGAAGAAGTTCGCGGCATGAGCGCCGGCGCTGCGGCTGGCGAAGGTACAGACCGCGTCGACGACGACTTTTAGTCGTCGTCGATAGTCCAAAGCCACCATCCCGAATTCCTGACAGCTCGCTTGAACCCTTACAAATTAATGCAGGGGATTTTCGTCTTCGGACGTCGATGCACCTTCATGGGCGCCTCGTAAAATTTCTTCGACGAAGTCTTTGTCGGCGTTTTCTACCTCTAGAGTATCTTCACCATAAACCAACTGTTTGTCGTATTGCTGAAGCAAAAGATCGGCTTCTTTTTCTAGATCTGCATTCACGGAAGTGTAGCGATAGTGGATCGGAGAGTTTTTGGTGTAGGGCTGCCATAACAACGGGAGTTCAATGAGGGGAACTTCTTCTTCCAGATGATCTTCCCAGATGATGCCTAAGGCGTCGGAGAGCTGTTGAATGACCTCTGTGGCTTTTTCTTTGTCGGGGTTGTAGGCGACGGAGACCTCAAAATTGTCCCGGCGAAGTTGGTTGGGAACCGCAAGTCCCACGCGCAAAACGATCTCGGTCGGGAAGATGGCTCCCTGGGCTTTAAATACGCCCTTTTGAAGATCATATTCGGCGAAAAATTCGTTAAAGACATCCTCGATCTGACGGGTCAGTTCTTCGGGAAACGTCGTCCATTTGGTGGAGGTTTTGAGTCGGGATTCCATGAGTCTCCTTATTGACTTCAATTTTGCAGTTGCTATAACTACGTAGATTATTTAGCGCAATTTGTCACGCCTCGCTAAGAAGGCGCCCTCAGTTTTAAGGAATTCGATGGAAAAAGGTGTATTTATTTCAACATACGGCTGTCAGATGAACGTCAATGACACCGAACGCATGTACTCTTTGTTGGAAATGCAGAATTACGTGCCTGTGGCGACACCAGAGCAGGCCGAACTGATCATCATCAATTCCTGCAGCGTGCGCGAGAAGCCCGTTCATAAGGTCTCCTCGGAAGTGGGTCGCTATCGCAAGATGAAGGACAAAAACCCGCGCTTAAAAATCGGCGTGGGCGGCTGCGTGGCCCAACAAGAAAAAAAGAATCTTCTCGATAAAGATAAAAACCATCTCATCGATTTCGTTTTTGGAACAGATGCCATTGATCTCCTACCTGACCTTGTCGAGCGCGCCTACAGTAGCGAAGAAAAGTTTGTCTCCGCTCGTTTCGAAAACTCAAAGCCTTATCAAATTGAAACTTTAGTGAGAAATCCTGGTGTTTCGACGTTTGTGAATATCACTAAGGGTTGTGATAACTTCTGCACGTTTTGCGTGGTGCCCTACACCCGTGGACGGGAGCGCAGTCGCAAACTTTCGGAGCTCATCTCGGATATCAATTCCTTAACGGCTCGCGGAGTGAAAGAAGTGACTCTGCTCGGTCAGAACGTCAATTCTTACAAATCCGAGTGCGGAGCAAATTTTGGTCAACTCCTCAAAACTGTAGCAACCGACACGGATATTTTGCGAATCCGTTACACGACGTCTCATCCCAAGGACTTCGATCAAGAGCTCGTGGATATTAGTGCTCAGTATCGCTCCAAGATCTGTGACTACATCCATCTGCCGGCTCAGTCTGGAAATTCTGAAGTCCTCGATCGTATGAATCGCGGGTATACACGCGAAGGCTACCTCAAAAAAGTTGAGATGATTCGCCAAGCGATTCCGGGAGTGACCCTGTCAACCGATATCATTGTTGGATTTCCTGGGGAAACCGAAGCGCAGTTTGAAGATACGATGACGATGATTCAACAGGTGCGATACGACAACATCTACGCTTTTAAATACAGCCCACGCCCGTTTACCAAGGCGGCGCAATGGCCTGATCATTTGTCAGACGAAGAAAAATCAGCGCGGCTCGACCGATTATTCAATGCGCAGAAACCCATTGCGCTTGAGCTTGCGGCCGAGTCCTCGGGCCAGGTGCTCGAAGTGCTCATCGAAGAAAACAACGAAGGGCGAGCCTTCGGTCGGACCACTCACAACCGCCCGGTGAAATTTGATATTCAGAACCACAAAGTCGGTGATCTTGTAAATGTGAAAATCGGGAAGGCTCGACCGGTTTTAATGGAGGGCGAACTTGTCTAAATCTAAAAAAATTATGGCTCCTATTTTTTGTGAACATGAGTGGATGGAACTTCATCCTAAGGGTTTAGTCTTTGAAGGTTCTCATTTTGTCTTCCTGTTGGAGAACGCCAAGGAGCAAGTGGTTCTGCCTTTGAGATATCCTATTCAGGCCGTAGAATTGTTGGGCGCGGTCCATATGCAATCTTTGTGGAAGCGTTCATTGACTTTTTTGCGCAACGAAATTCTTGGAGACGAAAAGATTGAGTTTAAGCGCTGTGTGTTTTCTCGGCAGGTGGGTGGCCAACATATCGTGAAACTTTTCTATGTTCGAAATGGCGAGAGTCGCTTTATTGAAAAAGATTTAGAGCACGTATTAGGGGTCGCTATCGAGGCGGAATTGCCTTTTTATGCCACAAGATCGTATATACAGGAGACCAAGGTTTCTGGAGCCGAAGATCAAAAAAATCATTCGATTTTAATGAATCAACAGTGGACAGAAAGCTCGCAAAAGTATTTAATGTGACATGGCTCACCTCATTCAACTCGACGGTAAGGAAATTATCATTTCCCCGAGTTCATTCCTAGCCAGCACTGCCCAAATTATTGGAGATGTAGAGATCGGCGACAACAGTTCGATCTGGTACGGAGTTGTTCTTCGCGGGGATGTTTTTCCCATCAAAATCGGAAAAGAAAGTAACATTCAAGACAACACTGCGGTCCACGGCACTTACAAAAAGTGCGGGACACGCGTGCATGATCGCGTAACGGTTGGTCACTCGGCCATCCTTCACGGGTGTGAGCTGCATGACGAAAGTTTTATCGGTATGGGTGCCATTGTTATGGATATGTGCGAAGTCGCTCCCCGCACCATGATCGGAGCCGGCGCTCTCCTCACCGAGAACACAAAAACCAAAGAGGGATGGCTTTATTTGGGTCGACCGGCCAAGGCCATTCGCCCGCTCACTCCCGAAGAGCTCGCTTTTCTTCCTCAATCCTCAAAAAACTACATGCTCTATAAATCCTGGTACACCACCGCAAAGGAGTCTAAATCATGATGCACTTTGAAGACACCGCTCTCACTTATGATGATCTTCTGCTAGTTCCTCAGTTTTCGGAAGTGGTTCCGAGTGAAGTTCAAACGCGAAGCTTTTTCGCTCGAAATGTATATCTGAACACTCCGGTGATTTCGGCGGCGATGGACACCGTGACCGAGCACAAAATGGCGCGAGTTCTGGCGCAACTGGGTGGTTTAGGATTTATTCATAAAAATATGACCATCGAAGAGCAGGCCTTCGAAGTCGAAAAGGTCAAAAAGTACGAAAGCGGAATGATCACGGATCCGATCGTCCTTGCTCCTGATCTTCCGGTGAGTCGCGCTTTAGAAGTCATGCAGAAGTACGGCATCAGTGGAGTGCCGATTGTTGTGAATAAAAAACTGGTGGGGATTCTCACCAATCGCGATTTGCGTTTTGAAAAAAATCTCAGTCAGCCCATCTCAAATTTAATGACCAAAGAAGGTCTAGTGACTGCGCCACAAGGAATTACTCTTCAAGAGGCGAAAACGATTTTACAAAAACATCGCATCGAAAAACTCCCGGTGACAAGTCCCAACGGAGATCTTGCCGGTCTCATCACAATTAAAGATATCGAAAAATCCAGTGCCTTTCCTCAAGCGACTAAAGATTCCAAAGGTCGCCTATTGGTGGGAGCCGCTGTAGGCATTGATGCGACCTCTCGGGATCGCATTGCGGCTCTTGCGGCTCAAGGCGTGGACGTGATCGCAGTGGACACGGCCCACGGTCATTCGAAGAATGTTCTAACGATGGTCGATTGGGTGGCTTCGAACTATCCCGACATTATTTTGGTCGCGGGCAATGTGGTCACTCCCGAAGCCACCGAGGAATTATTTAAACGTAAAACCGATGTGGTGAAGGTCGGAGTGGGTCCTGGAAGTATCTGTACCACTCGTGTTGTGGCGGGAGTAGGGATGCCTCAAGCGTCTGCCGTTCGTGATTGCGCTCTCGTCGCTAAAAAAATGAAAAAGACCATTATTGCTGATGGTGGGATTAAGTACTCTGGAGATGTGGCCAAGGCCTTAGCCTTGGGTGCAAACTCCGTCATGATCGGAAATCTTTTAGCTGGCGCCGATGAGAGTCCCGGTGAGATGGTGATCTATCAGGGTCGTACCTATAAAACCTATCGGGGCATGGGAAGTCTCGGAGCCATGAAGAAAGGCTCTCGGGATCGTTACTTCCAAGCCGATGTAGAAGATGGCGATAAATTAGTTCCAGAAGGAATCGAAGGACGCGTTCCTTACCGAGGATCGACCAGTGGAATTGTTCATCAACTAGTGGGCGGTGTACGCTCAGGTATGGGTTACGTCGGAGCCGCGAGCATCGAGGCATTACAAGAGCGTGCTAAATTTGTTCGTATCAGTACTCAGGCTTATAAAGAATCCCATGTTCATGATGTGGCGATCACTAAAGAAGCCCCAAATTATAGATTAGAGTAGGAGATCTAGCCGTGACAGGTGGTTTTGTAATTTTAGATTTTGGTTCGCAAGTGACACAATTGATCGCGCGTCGTTTGCGCGAGTTTCAAGTGTTTTCAGAAATCGTTCCGTTTGATATTTCTTTAGAAGAGCTACAGAAGAAAAAGCCTGGCGGAATTATTTTAAGTGGTGGACCTCAATCCGTGAATGACAAAAAAGCGCCTTTGCGAGACGTAAAACCGCTGATGGAACTCGCTCCACTTTTAGGAATTTGTTACGGCATGCAGCTCATGGCCAAAAGCTTAGGCGGTATCGTTGAGACAGCCAAAGTGCGGGAGTACGGTTTAAAAACAGTTCATTGGAAAACCGCCATCGCCCCAACGGTCCCGAAAGATCAAACGGTATGGATGAGCCACGGCGATGTGGTGAAAGTTCCGCCTCCTGGATTTGAAATTGTCGCGCATTCCGATAACAATCATCCCGCGGCAATGATATCGAAATCTTGTATGGCCGTGCAGTTTCATCCCGAAGTGTCTCACACTCAGCACGGGGCCGATCTGCTGAAGCATTTTGTATTTGAGCTTTGTAAAGCCAAACCTAACTGGAAAGCGCCGGGCATCGTCGAGCAGATCAAGCAAGACATGCTTAAAAAAGTAGGACCCAACGAACATATTCTTTGCGCCTTGAGCGGCGGTGTGGATTCGACGGTGGTGGCTACACTTTGCACGCAAACGTTTGGTTCGGATCGCGTTCATTGTGTTTTCGTCAATAATGGTTTGCTTCGGAAGAATGAATTCGAAGAGGTGATGGCCCGTTACGAAAAATTAGGCCTTAACGTTATTGGCGTCGACGAATCGAAAACCTTTATGAAAGCTTTAAAAGGTCTGACCGATCCCGAGCAAAAGCGGAAGGCCATCGGTCGCACATTTATCGAAGTCTTCGACGAGAATATTAAAAAACAAAAACTCAAGTGCCAGTGGCTCGCCCAAGGGACCTTATATCCAGACGTGATCGAAAGTATTTCTCTTCGCGGAGAAAACGTGACGATTAAATCTCACCACAACGTCGGTGGTTTGCCAGAGAAAATGAATTTAAAATTACTAGAGCCGCTCCGTGAATTGTTTAAGGATGAAGTGCGCGCCATCGGTCGTGAGCTCGACATCCCCAAAGAAAGTTTAGAACGCCATCCGTTTCCAGGACCGGGACTGTCGATTCGAATTTTAGGAGAAATCACCGAAGCCGATCTCGAAACCATGCGTGATTGCGACGACATTTTTATCAACGAACTTAAGATGTCGGGTCTCTACGATAAAACCTGGCAGGCCTTTTGCGTTCTCCTTCCCGTGAACACCGTGGGAGTTCAGGGTGATGCACGAACTTACGGTAAAGTCCTCGCACTCCGCTCTGTCACATCAGTGGATGGAATGACGGCCGATTGGACGCAGCTCCCTTTTGATTTCCTGCAAAGAGTTTCTAATCGCATCACCAACGAGGTTCACGCTGTGAACCGCGTGGTCTACGATATCACCAGTAAGCCTCCAGGCACCATCGAGTGGGAGTAGAGCCTGTTGCTCGTCCGGTCAAATGAGTGGCGAGTGAAAGTGTTTGAGCGAGATAAGAGTAACATAATAATTCTTTTTTTAAGCGGAACTTGACCGACTCTCACTTAAAAAAAATGAACAGGAATTCCATTCCTAGCGGAATCAAATTAAATCCAGTGAAGTGAGTGGCTTGGAGGAGCTGGTGTCTACCAGCGGGCGAAGACGTAGTAGGCGATCGGGAATAATAAAACGTAAGCCGCTAAATTAAGAGTCGCTAGGAATTTAATGCGGTTGCCGCGGTCTTTGTAGGTGAGTTTGCGGGTGCGGCCGTCGATGGGTTCAAAGATCAAGTAGAGTCCGTAAACGAGGATCAAGCCTTCGTATCTACGAGTGCTCACATAACTAAAACCGGCGCGGAGAATGAAATACCCGAGAATCGAAAACAACACTCCGGTGATCATATTAAAAATTTCCATGGCAACGAGAGCTTGAGGGCTCGACGGTGGAAGCTGAATTTCTGTACCCATGTCTCTAGTGTGTTCCCCTTCTCAAGGAAAAGCGAGCTCTCTCGACAAATAGCCTGATATTTAAGCAAAGCTTTAAGTATTTAGGTGCCTTGCGCTGCGAAGATAAGACCTGCAGGGGATGTAAAATTGTGATAGTTTACTTCCCGTGTCTTTCGTTCATTTACACGTCCATTCTCAATACTCGCTTCTCGAAGCCTCCTGCATTCCTAATAAAATAGCGGAGCAGGCCGCGGCGTTTGGCATGCCCGCGGTGGCCATGACCGATAATGGAAATATGTTTGGAGCGATTGAGTTTTATTTCGCTTGTAAGAAGGCGGGGATAAAACCGATCGTGGGCATGGACGCTTATTTAGCGCCGGGGTCGCGATTGGCCAAGGAGGGCGGAAAGCCGTCCCACACACGTATCGTGCTTTTGGCTCAATCTTACCAAGGCTATCAGAATCTGTGTCGTTTGAGTTCTATCGGGTATCAAGAGGGTTTTTATTATAAACCTCGCATTGATTACGATCTCTTAAAGCAATACTCCGGAGACATCATCGCCTTGACCGGCGGGCAGTTTGGAGATGTTCCGTTAGCTCTTATTAAGTCGGGGGAAGAGCTTGCTTTAGAAAAGCTTAAAAACTTAAAGGAGATTTTTAACGATCGCCTTTATCTTGAATCTTGCCGAATGAATATGCCCGATTGGGATCGGGTGAACGACTTCTACAAATCGGCCTCCAAAACTTTAGATATCCCGCGAGTGGCGGCCAATGATGTTCATTATCTCAAAAAAGAAGATCAGATCGCTCAAGAGGTTTTGATTTGCATAGGAAGCAACAAAACACTTCATGATGAATCTCGTTTTCGCTTAGGTAGTGATGAGTTCTATCTCAAGTCTTCCGATCAGATGCGAAATCTCTTTAAGGATGAGCCTGAACTTTGTGATCGCACATTAGAAATCGCCGATCGGTGTAAGCTGGAATTCAAACTGAAAGATGAAAAAGGGAAAGCCCTTTACTTTCTTCCTTCCTACAAGACGGAGCCCGGAGTCACTCTTAAAGAAGAAGTGATTCGCCTCACTCACGAAGGTCTCAAGGACCGGTTTGGGGAAGCGGAACGTCGGGGTGAAGCGGTCGCCGAAACCGATAAACCCAAGTACTATGATCGTTTAACCTACGAAATTAATGTGATCGAGAACATGGGCTTCTTAGGTTACTTTATGATCGTCCAAGATTTTATCAACTGGGCGAAGACGCATGATATTCCCGTGGGCCCTGGACGGGGATCGGGAGCGGGATCTCTTGTCGCTTACACTTTAAAAATTACCGATCTCGATCCGGTGAGATACAGTCTGATCTTCGAGCGATTCTTGAATCCTGAGCGTGTGAGCATGCCGGATTTTGATATCGATTTTTGCCAAGAGCGCCGCGGGGACGTGATTAAATACGTGACCGACAAGTACGGCTTTGAGAGTGTGTCCCAAATCATTACCTACGGTAAACTCCAAGCGCGGGCCGCGATTCGCGATGTGGGTCGAGTTTTGGGAATGACGTATGCTGATGTGGACGTGATCTCGAAATTGATGCCCGACAAATTGGGTCTCACTTTAGAAGAGGCACTTAAACTCGAGCCTCGGCTCGGGGAGTCGATGGACGCTGATCCGCAGGTGCGCACCCTGATGGATCTCGCTATGAAAGTGGAGGGCTTAGTTCGCCACGCCGGGATTCACGCCGCCGGAGTTGTGATTGCCGACGGACCTTTGGTCTCCCACGCACCGCTTTATCGAGGCGCGGACGGGGAGAGCGTCCTTCAGTACGACATGAAGCACGCCGAGAAGATCGGTTTGATCAAGTTCGACTTTTTAGGTTTAAAAACTCTGACTCACATTAAAGATGCGTTAAAGCTCATCGAGAAAAACCGTGGGAAGACCATTCTTCCGCAGGAAATTCCTCTGAGTGATCCCAAAATTTACGAAGTGATGTCCGCGGGAGATTCCGCGGGAGTGTTCCAGTTTGAAGGTGACGGGATCACCGATGCGCTTAAAAAAATTAAGCCATCAAGTTTTGAAGACATCATGGCGATCAATGCTCTCTATCGCCCAGGTCCGATGGATATGATTCCGGAGTACACTCAACGGAAGCATGGACTTTCGAAGGTGAATTATCTGTTTCCAGAACTTGAAGAAGTTCTTAATGAAACTTACGGAATTATTATTTATCAAGAGCAAGTTCAGCTCATTGCCTCCAAAATTGCATCTTATTCTTTAGGTGAAGCCGATCTCCTTCGTCGCGCCATGGGAAAAAAGATCGCTGAGGAAATGAATCAGCAGCGCTCTCGTTTTGTCGATGGGGCTGTTAAAAACGGTTTTGATCAAAAGAAATCCGAAGAGCTCTTCGAGTTAATGGCCGAGTTTGCCAACTACGGATTTAACAAATCTCACTCGGCGGCCTACTGCGTGATCGCCGCGCAAACCGCCTGGATTAAACACTATTATCCAGTTGAGTTCTTCGCTGCGCTGTTAAGTACGGAGATGTCCGATACGGATAAAATCGTTAAGTACACGCGCGAAGCTCGTCGCCGCGGAACCGAAATTAAACCTCCGCACATCAGTTACTCGGATTATAAATTCACCGTGAAGGGTGATGTGATCTACTACAGTCTAGGAGCGATCAAGGGCGTCGGCGAAGCCGCAGTTCAATCGATCGTAGAGACACGAGAAGGTTTGCCGGGGAAAAAGTTTGAAAGCCTAGAGCAGTTTTTCGAAACCGTGGATCTCCGGCGCGTGAATAAAAAAGTGATCGAATGTCTCATTAAGGCGGGCGCTCTCGATGGTTTTGGTTATCACCGCGCTCAGATCTATCAAGAGTACGAACGCATTCTTGATGCCGCGGAAGTTTCTCGTCGCGACCGCGAAGTGGGACAAGAGTCTCTCTTTGCGATGATGGAAGAGAGCTCGTCAAGCTCAAGCAAGATTGTGCTTCCGGCAGTGACTCCGTGGGCTGACCTGGCACAGCTCAGTTTCGAAAAAGAAGTGTTAGGATTTTATCTCAGTGGACATCCCTTGCAGGGCTATGCCGCACTGGCCGCCATTTGGTCTGATTGCGAAATCAAAAATCTGAAAGATCGGCCGGCAAAAAAGAAAGTGCGACTTTTTGGAATGGTGGCCTCTCATCGAGAGATCATCACAAAAAAAGGGACGCGGATGGCGTTTTTGCAGTTTGAAGACCTCACTGCGCAGGTGGAGTTGATCGTCTTTCCGGATGTGTACGCGAATGCCGAAGCGCTCATTAAAATGGATCTTCCGATTTTACTCACAGGCACTCTAGAAAAAGACGGGGACACGGTCAAAATCATTGCCGAGAAATTGGAAATGACCGGTAACCTTTTAAAAAAGGTCCAAAAGATGACTCTCAAGATCGACGAGAGCATCGAGTCCAAACTCCCCACTCTGCACGCGAAGTTCAAAGAACATCCCGGGGACACTAGACTTTCGTTGGAGATGATACTTAAAGGTTTAGATAAAACGATCGTATTAGATATATTGGAACCTAAGGGAGTTGCACTTTCTGATGAATTCTTCCAAAACATCAAAAATGAAGTGGGGCATACTGATTTTATTCAGTTGCATCTCTAAATTCGCCGTAGCGAATCCTTCGCTGATTTCATCGAATCCCTCAGAAACTCGAAAAGCCACGCTGACGCAGAACCTTGAAAAAACTCAAGCCTCACCGAAAGGCAACAAAGCCAAGCCTCTCGTTCTTCCGCTGATGACCTTCTTTGATTCGGAAAAGGGAGAGGTCTATAACTGGTGGGCCGAGAATCAATCCACCGGCCGAATGAATCAGCTCTCTCAATGGGTTTTAAAAAATATGCCCGTGGCGGAAGCGCCCGTGAGTTTTGCACCGGTGCTCACAAGTCAGGTGAGTTTACCGGAATCTTACAAGAAAACAGAACTGACGCGCACACAAATGGTGGAGCTCGCAAAAGCGTTTCGTGCCCCTTACATTGTCACCGGAGATATTGTGGTGTCGAAGAGTCCCATTGTTCAAGGGGGCACTCGCATGAAGGTCCATCTGGAAATTTTTTCGGCTCACAACGGGGTTCGGGTCCACGAGGTTCTTCGAATTTCGGAACTGCCGGCCCATATGCTCGTTCCGCGCAATCAAGATATGGTAAATACGTCGAAACATATTCTCATCGACTCATTTACGGCGATGGGTGAGGGCTTGCAGCAGAAGCAGGCGGAAACAGCGTGGATCGACATTGTTGTGAATGGTCCCATGAGCCACGCACAGCTTCAGCGATTAAAATATATCTTAAAAACAAATGTTGCGGGGATGAGATCCATGTACGAAAAGGTCCACGCTCCGGAGCAGGTGGTTTGGAACGTGGACTACGATGGTCCCGGGGCCAAAGGGCTGAGTTCCGCACTGGCGCATATTGCTCCTGAGGAATTCTTTATTCAGGTCGCTCAGTCTGATGCGGGACAAGTTCTCCTCGATGTTAAAGTAAAACCTAAATAGTTTTGGCTTTAATGAGAGCGGTAAAGATTCCCCGTTCTTTTGTCCTGTTATCTCCGCCTGCGGTTGGTGGATCTCCGACCTCCATTTACAATAAATAAATATGAAATAC
Organism: Bdellovibrionales bacterium; assembly: GCA_019750295.1. NCBI lineage: Bacteria > Pseudomonadati > Bdellovibrionota > Bdellovibrionia > Bdellovibrionales > Bdellovibrionales bacterium. The sequence continues at coordinate 35,835 of JAIEOS010000020.1, forward strand.
TCTTGGTTGCCTCTATCCATCTTATCTGTATTTTTAATTCAGTGTGCCTCCATTCAGACAAAAAACAGAGGAGCTCTCGGAGATCCAAAGAGTTCGAATGTGAAAACCAAGCAGGAAATGTTTTCGGCGCGCCCGGGGTCGGAACTTCGTAAGCGAATTATCGTGCTCCCTTTTTTAAATCATTCCGCCTACGACAACGACACTTTGCTTCAGGATGCGCGCGATCGGTTTATTGATGAGGTCAAACGCACCGATGACGTTATCGTGCTGGACTGGAAATCTCTCGGCATCCATCAGCTCTCCGAGTATCGCGATGGGAATAATTATAAAATAACAGACCTCGTAAAGAAACTTCGCTCTTCCGGTGTTCATGCCATCGTCGAAGGCACCATCAAAGATTTACGCACGGGAAAAAAGGGCGACTCCATCGGAGTTTTTCGCAGAGTGCAGGCGGATGTCAAAGCCATGGTTGAGCTCAAAGTCTATTCGGTTCGGAGCGGAAAAGTGATGGCTTCGGAGGAGCGCCAGGCGGACGCTTCAGAATCTTACACTCGCGTCGCCGAAAAATCTTTCACAGATAAAGAGCTCCGCGACAATCCCGAATCCGTGAGATTTGTTGTCTATCTTGCCTTTGAAAAGACCGTGCCGGTCCTTATTGACTCCCTCAAGAAATTCTCTTGGGAGGGGCGAGTGGCTTTAGTGAAGGGCGAAAAAGTGTATCTCAACGCAGGTCGCCTCTCTGGGTTACAGGTGGGAGATCTGTTGCGCATTGTAGAGCCTCAAGAAGAAGTTTTCGATCCCGAAACAAGTCAGTTTATCGGGCAGATCAAGGGGCGAATGAAGGGCACGGTGGAAGTGACAAATTACTTCGGCACCGATGGCGCAGTGACACAAATTCATTCGGGATCGGGATTTAAGGAAAACGACCTCGTCGAATTTTACTAGGCGGACGTCGTCACTTTCAGCCTAAAATAACGACTTAGAAATTCTCACAACATCCTATCAGATATGTTAATGACCGAGACATGATTTGCCTCTTTTGGCCCTGTAATTATTCTCTTGAAAGGCCTGGCATTCCTCATTATTCTCGTCCAGATACTAAGAACAGCATTGTGAATTTTTACTCAGTCGAAAGGTGATTTATGGTCTTCGAATCCATTGGCAAACACGGAAATCACGAGGAAATCGTTTACTGTCACGATAAAGATGTCGGTCTAAAGGCGATCATCGCGATCCACAACACGACACTGGGCCCAGCTCTCGGCGGCACAAGAATGTGGAATTATAAAACTGAACAAGATGCGTTAATTGACGTGTTACGTTTATCTGAGGGCATGACCAACAAAGCATCCGCGGCAGGGCTTAACCTTGGCGGTGGAAAAGCGGTGATTATCGGAAACCCAAAAACCGATAAGACCGAAGGAATGTTTCGTGCGTTTGGTCAATTCATCAATGCCTTAAATGGACGCTACATCACTGCCGAAGACGTGGGCACAACAGTAAAAGATATGGAGTATATTTATAACGAAACTCCTTGGGTCACTGGAATTCCGAAAAGTTTAGGGGGATCGGGCGATCCTTCACCGTATACCGCTCACGGCGTTCTTATGGCGATCAAGGCGAGTTGTAAAGAGAAGCTCCATGCCGATAGCCTTCGTGGTGTTCGTATTGCCGTTCAAGGCTTAGGAAACGTGGGCTCTCACCTTGTGAAATATCTTAAAGACGAAGGGGCCGAACTGACGATTGCGGATATCGATGAGCAAAAGGCAAAAATCGTGGCTCAACAATTTGGGGCCACTTTGGTGGGCCCCGATGACATTATTAAAACCGAGTGCGAAGTCTTCGCACCGTGCGCCCTTGGCGCGGTGATCAATGATCAATCTCTAGAACAACTTCGCTGTAAAATTGTGTCGGGAGGAGCGAACAATCAGCTCGCAGAAACTCGGCACGGCGTCGCGCTTAAGGAAATGGGTATTTTATATGCTCCGGACTTTGTCGCTAACGCTGGCGGATTGATGAATGTTTTTGTGGAGCTTGAAGGCTACTCTGTGGACCGCGCTCTCGAAAAAACGACACGCATTTTTGATAGCATGTTGGAGATTTTCGAAATCGCGAAGAACGAAAATATTCCAACGAATGAAGCAGCCGTTCGCTTGTCGCGCGCGCGCATCGAGACGATGGCTGGCCTTAAACGTAAACATTTGGGTAAGACGTCTCGTCTTTACACTAATTTAAGAGAGGTTAATCTCCGATGAGCGAGCAACTCAGTCATTACGTCCAAAAGTCCGCAGTTCCTTTGATGATCCTGTTAGTGGTTATTGCCGCAGGCGGGATTGGATTTCATTTTATGAATTCCAAAAAGAGTGAGAAGGCCGAAAAGCTGGGGAGTGAGCTCTTTACGATTCGTAAAGAATATCGAACCGCCACAGAGGAATTAGCGAAAACCCTTCCAAAGCCTCAAGAAGGAAAACCGCAGCTTGAGGCTCCTAAGCCCAAAAAAGCAGACGCACAAAAGGCTTATTCGGCTCTTGTGGAAAAGCTGGATGGATTCGTAAAAGCCAACCAGGGAACTCTTGTTGCCGTTGAAGGCGGTCTTCTTGCGGCGGAAATGGCTCAGAGTTATGATGACTGGAACAAAGGAGCTGAAATCTTAAACTCGAGCCTTAAAGATTTTAACGACAAAGGCAACTTTCTCTATGGCACGGCCTACTCTGAGCTCGGTCATTTTTATGCAAAGCTGGATAAGTGCAACGAAGCCACTCAAGCCTGGGAAAAAGCGATGGGCAGTGAGCCTGTGGCATTTTTAAAGCCACAACTTCGTTTAAAATTAGGAGTCTGCTTCGAAAAGCTCAGTCAGTGGGATCGCGCCGAGAAAATGTATCAGGATATCATCAACGAGACTCCTGCCACGTTAACGGCTCGAACTGCGAAGAAGTTTTTATTCAATCTCAAACTGACAAAGGCTAAAGCTTCGAATGAATCTAAAAATGCTCAGAACAATTAACGGATTCTTCTTGCTCCTCCCATTATTGATGGGAGGCTGTGCCCACCGGACCAATACAAATCCTGACAAAGTAAGGCTTGAGCGATCTTGGTCGCGCTCCACGGTCAACGACAAGTACATGGGATTTACAGATCCTGCGACCATCTCCCCTTTGATCTATAAAGACGTCGTGATCTCTGGAAACGGCACCGATGCCATCATGGGATTTAATAAAAAGACCGGAAACGAAATTTGGCGCATTCCCTTAAAGAACGGAGCGGAGGGTGCATTTATCGACGAAAAAGGCTTTCTTTATTTTGGTTCAAACAACGGTTTGTTCTATCAAGTCCAAGCTGAAACTGGTCAAGTGGTCTGGAGTTACCCCATCTTCTCAGAGTCGACAGGGGCACCTTTAGTCAAAGGAACCTATGTCTTTCATTTAGCGATGAATGGTTCTCTCTATGCCCTCGAGAGTGATTCGGGTCGGGCCATATGGATTAAGTCTCGGCCTCCTCGAGATCCGATCTCTATTCGCGGATCAACTCAGCCTCTCTTTGAGGATGGAAGAGTGTACGTGGGTTATAGCGATGGCTACTTTGTGGCTTACAATGCGACCGATGGGACAAAACTCTGGGAAAAGAGAATGTCCGATAATAAAAAATTTAACGACGTGGATGCGCGTCCTGCAACAACGTCCAAATGCGTGATTGTTGCTAATGCCATCGATTCCATCTCTTGCCTGGATAAAATCACAGGAAATACCCTGTGGCAGTCGGCAGAAGGGGGGAGCTCTCAAGCGGTGCTCGTTGTTAACAATACAGTGATTTACTCCACAGATAATTCCGTGGTCATGTTGGATTCAGATTCGGGTCGACTTAAAAAGAAATATGCCATTGATAAAAAGTACGGAAACATTACCGCTCCCGTGGCTTTGGAGAAATGGGTTTTTGTCGGGACGGGCGAGGGGCCTATCCTAGTGATTGATACGCAGACTCATCGGATCATTGAAACATTTTCCACGGGTCGCGGGATTTCGGCTCCGATGACCTATGATGAGTCCACTCGCAGTTTCTATGTGACGTCCAATCAAGGAAATATTTATCGACTGTTATTTAAATCAAAACCCGAAAAAGTAGCGGCGATCAAATCATCTAAAAAGAGTATAAAAAAATGATTCAAAAATATTTAGTTTTTTTCGCTTTAGTGTTTGCGGTGGGATGTACCACGGGACAATGTCGCCGCGACGGCAGTCCCGTATTGGCCAAAGAGGAAGGTAAGACGTTGTCGGAGCAGGAAATGGCGAATGAGGTGGTCTTGGTTTCGAAATCCGACGGAAGTCTCCAGTGTGGTTATAAAATTGGTGTGACCATCGAGGCGATGAGCCAAGAGCTCAAAGGCCTACAGATTCTCAAATCTGAAAAACGCAACGATGGGCTCGTGCGCATCCAAAGTTGTGGAGCTCCCACCGGTATGCTCAATGTTTATCACATCTATCGAAAAGATGTAAAAACCGCTCTCAAGCTCGGTTACAAAGTCATAGACACCGCAAAGTAATTCCAGCCATAATGTGGCTATGGGCCAACTCGAAAATCTCCAACTCAGTCTCGAATCCAACTCGTCAACGTCGTTGTCTCTGGCGAAGGCCAAAAGCGCCGCTCTTGAAGGGTTTCTTCAACTCTGTAACGGATCTTATTCTATTCACGAAATCATTATGACTTTGCATCGCAAGGGACTGCCGGTGAATTTCACCGAGCTTGTATCGACCTTGAGAAATCTTGCGAAACATAATATTTTTAAGAACTCCGCTCACATCCTTTTACTTCTCGATTACAAACCCGGCATCCGGCCGGGTAATGATGTTAAAGTGGAAATCAAAACCGAAGATGACTTGATCAAATGGCTTCGCAAAGTGCGTTTGTTCTCGGATCTCGCGGAGCCACTCTTAAAGAATATGGTGAAGTCCTCGACCCTTAAAAAATATAAGGCCGGGGATCTAATTATAAAAAAAGGCACCATTGGAACTGACGCTTTTGTCTTGGTGAACGGGCATGCGGGGGTGTTTACCGGGCGCCCCGAAGATCTATCAAAGCCGGTGGCGACGATTGGTCCAATGACGGTCTTTGGCGAAAGCGCAGCTGTCGATGGAAAGCCTCGCACGGCGGATGTGATGTCGCTTGAGGATTCTCTGGTGGTCCGAATCGAAATGTCGTCTTTTATAAAAGACGACTCGATTAAGGATCTCAAAAAAAATATTCGCCTGCGCTTAATGGTGAGTCAGGTGCTTAAGCTCCACCCGCTGTTTAAAACACTTCCGGCCGAAATTATGAGCTTAATGATCAATAGCTGTCGGCTGGAGCGCACGCCGGCTCAAAAGACGGTCATCCAACAGGGGGATCAGAGTCAGAATTTTTATTTTATCATGAGCGGGGAGTGTCTTTTAATTAAAGACCGAGTTCCCGAAGTGAGTTTAAAAAGTGGCCATTATTTTGGTGAAATGGGCATTTTGACCAAAAAAGCCCGCACGGCCTCGGTGATCACCAAAACGGAATGTGTCCTTTTGAGTATTGATTCTGAGAATTTTATGTCTTTATTGGCCAATAATTTAGCACTCGCTGTCGTGATGGAGGGTATTGTTCAAGAGCGCATGGGGATCACGGATGAAGAAACCGACATTCTGAATATTGACGGAGAGATCACTCAGACGTTATCTACATTCCCAGACGCGATCGATCTCGTATAGCAAGGGGGATTTGTGGTTAGTATTGGTGATATCGAACAAAGAATAAGACAAGTTCCTAATTTTCCCAAGCCGGGGATCAACTTTTTAGACATGAGTCCCATTCTTGAGAACAAGAAATTATTCTCCGGACTTATAGAACACATGACCCGAGCGGTCCAACATCTGTCGATCGATAAAGTCATCGCCATCGAATCTCGCGGATTTATACTCGGGGCCGGAATGGCTCGCGATCTTAACGCGGGGTTCGTCATGGTTCGCAAAAAAGGAAAACTTCCAGGAACGACCGTTTCCGTCAGTTATGATCTCGAATATGGCACAGACTGTTTAGAGATCCTTCCGCAAAGTATCAAGACGGGGGATCGAGTCCTTATCGTGGACGATGTGCTCGCCACCGGTGGAACCGCAGCGGCCACGGCTCAGTTGTGCGATAAGCTAGGGGCTCATGTGATGGGATTAAGCTGCTTTATGGAGATCGGATTTTTAAACGGAAGAAACCGATTCCCCTATCCTGTTTATAGTTTAATACAGCGGTAAGAGCGGATCCCTCGCTGAGCTCAGGACGACAGCTGGACCTTGGTCAGTTTCTGCTCGCAAACGTTCTCTGCGCCGAAGGCCAGTGATATTCTTTGATCATGAAAAATTACATCTTAGTTTTAATCGCGTTAATCACTCTAACAGCTTGTTCTTCTTCCGATAAAGATCCGGCGAACGAAGCCCCTGCACAGGAAAATAAAATTGTCATCGAAACGGGCGATATCGAGATCGACGGCGACAACTTAAGTGTTCCGATCAAGGGCCGATGTATCAAAGGATACTCGAACGTTGTCCTTCAGATTGGGGATTTCTATAAAGCCTTCGAATGTAAAAACGGCGGTTTCAATTTCACCCACACTTTCCCTAAGGCGGCGCTTAAAGAAAATCGCTCGAAAAAGAAAGATTACGTTTTAAGAATTCGTAGTTTCCATGAGGAGAAAAAAGCGGAGACCTTAGCTCAAAGTTTAGTGGTGATTAGTTATAAAGATTTCCAAGCGAAGCTTGTGATTAATCAGAATCTCACCACACTCGTCGGGAAAGAGGGTCACTTTTCGGATTTATCTCTCTTTGGGCAGTGCGCCCAGAACAGTGTCATTGAGGTTGAAATTTTTGATGACTGGCGGGGCGTGAGTATGGAAGAGGAAAAGCTTAACTGTACTGAAACAGGCTTTGTTTACTTCTCGCGCCGTCCTGGAGCCATGAAGAAGGGTATGCGTTTGCTTTTACGAGAGATGCGCAATGAAAAACCTCTCGCGAGCTACGAAGTCGTCCTCTTTAACTAATCTCATCTCATTTCCATTTTTATTGGGAGAAATGAGCTCCGCATGTTATAAGTGCTGAGCATGGCCTCATTTCTTTCAGAGCACTACTTTTGGTACATTTTTTTAGGGATTATGCTGCTGACCTTCGGCATTGTCCGGCATCACACCTCCGATGGTATATTTGTCCATCGGTGGGATACTGGGTTTATTTTTCAGAACAAGATATGAGGACGTCATCTCCCAGGGCAGACTTCTTGAGTATTTTACGGAATTCGTTGTTATCGTTTCCATTTTCGCAGCCTCCACCAAACTCAAATTAGATCGAAAAAAGGAATCCCCAAAAGTTATTTTTCGACTTTCCGTCGTGGCCATGTGTATCTCGGTTCTGTTGATGGCTCTCCTTTCTTCGCTTCTCTTTAATTTTGATTTCAGTTTTGCCCTTCTTTTGGCCGCTATTCTGGCTCCCACAGATCCTGTCTTGGCGTCTTCGGTCCAAGTGGAGGACAAACAGGATACGGATAAATTACGTCAAGCTCTCACCGGCGAAGCCGCGATCAACGACAGTAGTGCTTTTCCGATTATTTATTTAGCATTAGGTTTAGCCGGCGTACGAGAGTTGGGAAGTTATGGAGCTCATTGGTTTTGGAAAGATCTCGTCTGGGCCATCAGTGGTGGTTTGTTGATTGGCTCATTTTGCGGCTTCATCTCAGCCGAAATGATTCGTTGGGCTCGCAAGGCCGGCTGGGAAACGGTTATCCTTGATGACTTTATTGCCATGGGAATTATGGGATTGAGTTATGGATTAGCACTGTCAGCGGACAGTTACGGCTTTGTCGCCGTGTTTGCAAGCGGTGTTACTTTTCGCTACGTCTTCGACAAAAATCAAAAACGAGAGACGCCGACCGATAGCACAAATCAAGACTCAAATCTCGACGGGATGATTCAATTTCAGGAACAGATCGAAAGATTCGCAGAGATGTTTGCGGTCATTATCTTAGGAGTGCTGGTTGTTTCTGTGGACATGAGCTGGTCGATGATTGGCTTCGCTGGGGTGACGTTCTTATTGGTTCGACCCGTCTCAGTCTTTTTGTCCTTGATAGGATCTTCCGTCACACTCAAACAAAAAATCATAATCTCTTGGTTGGGGCTCAAAGGAATAGGCTCGATGTTCTATCTGAGCTACTCCATCGTTCATAGCTCAGATTCAGAGCCGTTGAGGTGGATTTATTCAGTGACCTTGGTGGTTATTTCTCTTTCTATCGTCATCCACGGAGCCACATCATCAAGTCTGATGAAATGGTACAATCGCAAAAAAAACCTAACTTGGTAGTTGTAACATAATACTTTAGAGCGAATTGAGCCACTCGCAATATTCCATCGCAAAATAACTTAAAATCACATCGGCACCGGCGCGTTTGATGGACGTGAGCATCTCATGGGTGGCCAGGGGGCCATCGAGAAGTCCTTTTTCGGCGGCGGCTTTGATCATGGCGTATTCACCACTCACATTGTAAGCCGCAACGGGGACCGAGCTGTGTGTTTTAAACATTTTGATAATATCGAGATAGGCGAGAGCCGGTTTAACCATAACCATGTCGGCACCTTCGCTGATATCGAGCTTTAGCTCTCTCAGGGCTTCGCGAGAATTGGCGGGGTCCATTTGGTAGGTCTTTTTATCTCCGGCTCGGGGAGCCGAATCTAATGCGTCTCTAAAAGGTCCGTAAAATTGCGAGGCGTACTTTGCGGAGTAAGCGATGATCCCGGTTTCTGTAAAATTATTTTCGTCGAGCTGTTGACGAATTTTTTTGATTCGGCCATCCATCATGTCGGAAGGTCCCACATAGTCGGCACCAGCCTCCGCATGGACTACGGCCATCTGTGCAAGAACGTCGTTGGTTGCGTCGTTGAGAACTTTTCCATTTTCGACGATGCCATCGTGACCATCGCTTGAAAACGGATCTAACGCGATATCGGTCATCACGATAAGCTCAGGGAAATGCTTTTTAACTTCCCTTACGGCATGAGGCACTAGACCGCGAGAATTTAAAGCCTCCGACGCCTTTTTATTTTTTAAAGACTCGTTTATTTTAGGAAACAGGGCGATCCCGGGAATTTTTAGTTTTTCGATCTTCTCACAAAGTAAAAGAAGATTATCCACAGAGTGCCGGAACTGGCCGGGAAGTGAGGAGATTTCCTTTTGGACATCCTTTCCCTCAACAATAAAAACGGGATAAATAAAATTATGCGGTCGAACTTCTGTTTCCCCCACCAAGGTGCGGATGGATGGGGTTCTTCTATTGCGGCGTGGGCGTTGTAACACAATTATCTCTTTACGTTAGTGCTCTCGAAAATTTTATCGGCCGACTGCTCGACAAAACCAGAGTAGAGTTGACCATTCACTTTAAATCTTTGAGCAAACTCATAGTAACAACCGGGGATTTGATGAGTCCCATCCCTAAACTTTACAGCAATAGGCTCGGCCAGTGTCGAGGACTGGCGAAGTCCGATCTCTTCGGTGCCTTTGATCACGCCACCGCTGGTATTCAGTTTAAATCCCGCGGCCGTAATGGCGTCGTTAACGGCTTCGAGATTTGAGAGAGTCCTTAAACCATTCACAAGTACGGTAAAATGATTCACTCGAAATCCGAAAGCGGCCATCCATGCGGCGTACTCGCTCTCCTCTAAGAGCTTTTGATAGTCATGATGGCTCACCATCCACGGTTTTCCGCTCACACAAAAGTCTTCGGCTTCAGCTTGTTGAATAGGGATCGTATCAATGATCGAATTCACTTTTTGCTGAAGTTCGGGAGAAAACTGCTCTGTGAGAAGTTCACTAATAAAAATTTTCGGTTTTGCCGGATCGCTGTGCTCAAAATGTTCCGCGTAAAGTTTTTTGACCTTAAAACTATAGTCGCCTTTTTTGCTATAACCATGATCTAAAAAGTATTGGGCCATTTTTTTAAGCCCAATTTTAGGATGGTTATAAGTTCGAAAGGCGACGTGATCGTTGATCACCGACTCTCCTCGATCCGTAAAAACTTTGTAAACTTTGGCGACACTCGGGTTAAGTGTCGTGTAGTCCTGCCATAATTTTTCAAACATCGAATCGAGTGTCATCACTAAGTCCTAGTAGTTGTTCACCTTGCGGTTTTTGCTCTCCTGAAGAGGGCGATTGTTGGCCGGGAATTTAGATCGGAAGGCCATGATTTGGTCTCTCGATAATTCCATTGGCGTGTTGAAGATAATCCACTCCACACCCTCGGAGCAAGGAGGAGTTGTCAATGACCCGACATAGTTATAATGCGTGCGAGATGGAGGGATGATCTGAGCGAGATCGATCTGAAGATCTGATGGTGGTTCCATGAGCTTATTAAGCACCATGTTGATCATCGAGTTCTCATTCCCCTCAATTCCAAAGATCGAAACGATCGCGATTTTATCGCCGTTGACCGCTTTGTGAATCAATTGCATTTCCATGGCCAAAGAATTTCCACTCAAGTTGTGTTCGCTGGGAGAGTGAAACTCCATTTTTTCCAGTCTGTAAACTTGGCCTTTGTAAAGAAGTTGATTGTTGCCCGTGACATTGACGCCCGCAGTGTAGCCGAGGTTTTCGACACGAACCGCCGAAGGTCCGTAGCTAAAATCCATGCGTGGCCCTTTTTTCGTCGGCTTTTTCCACTTGAGATTGATCGGAGATTGATTTTTGCCTTTGCCACAAAGAATGTAGTCGGGGTTGATACTGGCCCAAGACTGCGCCCCTTTATCGCCCTCGTAAGACCAAGGAAGCGGATTGGCGGGAGTCGCTGCTGTGGCGGCCGTGGGAGCAGCGGCTGGGGCTTCTGCCACCGGTGGCTCCGTTGTTTCTTCTTGAACCGCAGGCTTACTGCGGCAGGCGCTGATTACATAAGATAAAGCAATAATTGCTAAAATACGAAAAACCATCATTGGTGTCTCCTTCAAGTTGTTGCAGACTAAATTATTGTTTTTCAAGCTGAAGTTGTCCATCACTCAAGGTGAGCGACACACTGCGACTGGGGGGAGGGGAGCGAAGTCATCCTGGGCAGAGCAAGGGACCTTAAAGTGAGATCGTTTGCTCCGTTCAGGATGACTCTCAGATGGATCGATAACGTGATTTTCTATCGACCGTAAAGACCGGTGAGCGTGGCCTTTTCAATGGCGTTTTGATTTAAAAAATATCCGACCATGGCGCCGGGGGCGTTGCTGTCGAGATCAATTTTGTCGGTTTTTAATGCGTAAACCGTAACAATGTACCGATGAGGTTTATCCCCAGGAGGAGGGCAAGCTCCGCCAAATCCTGCTTTCGCATAGTCTGTGCGACCTTCAACGGCACCTTTAGGTAATTTTGCTGAAGTTAAACCTTGAGGAAGTTCTTTAGTATTTGCGGGTAAGTTGAAGAGGGTCCAGTGCCACCAGCCACTTCCTGTGGGCGCATCGGGATCATACACGGTCACTGCAAAACTTTTTGTCCCTTGAGGCGCATTTTGCCAAGCGAGCTGCGGAGATAAATTTTCTCCAGTACAACCCATGCCATTAAATACGTGTTTATTCGAAAGCGTTGCACCGTCCTTAATGTCTTTGCTGGTGACAGTGAAAGGTTTTGCAAAAGCCAAAGAGCTGGCAAGTAAGCTAAGAGTAACGAAAATGATCTTCATAAGGCCTCCTTTAGTCCATTATTGAATTCATGAATTGTAACTCACTCAATTGCTTTCTATAAATAGAAAATGAACTTATTTTTTATTTTGTTTGTGCTGTTTGCGTCAGCAAAAGAGGTCTCCTCCCTAGAACCGGTTCCGACTCCTTTTGCCATTGAAGACCGAGGCCAAGAGCCTTTCTTTTCCTACCGACTGGTGGGCGCATTTGATGAAGAGCGAAATTATGAATGGCCCGCGGTGGTTTCTATTTTTATTCCGGGATTAGGTCAGTGGTGGGAAGGTCAATATCGTTCGGCCGCACTTTACTCGGCCTACGGTTTTGGCGGATTAGCTACGGCTCTTTCGCTGCGGGACGATGTGAATGGACTTAATAACAGTTTTGGTGACCGCGAAAACGGAGAGCCGCAGTTTAACCAAAAGCAAATGTGGTTCACCTTTGGTTCTCAGGCGTATCAGGCCGCCGGATTTGTGAGTGCGTTCCATGCGTTTCGCACATCGGTCGAGGCGAAAAAGAAAAGCGGGGAGTACGAATTTTTAACTCACGAAGAAACCACAGGGGACTTGATGCTGGCCCCACTCCGCTTTGACTATCTTTTGCGTCCCACCACATTCCTTCCCTTACTTTTAATCGGGGCCGCCATTTCGCTCGATGATCCTCATCACTATAAAATCTCTCGCAGTGATTCTTTGTTTGTCACCGGTCTTTCCTTTAATGCGGGAGTGAGTGAAGAGGCGTTTTTCCGTGGGGCCATGATGCCTTATGCAAAAAATCAAGGGGCCTCCGATTTTTGGTCGAATGCCATCACGGCACTTCTCTTTGGGGCCGCTCATATTGATAGCGATAATCCATTTCCCATCATGCAAACTTTAGGAGGTTACTACTTTGGTTATCTCACTCAAAAAAATCAGTGGACGATGTCAGAAGCTGTCTTCGTGCATTTTTGGTGGGATATTATCGCCATAGGTGCGGAGTTAGGTGCAAGCCGCGGCAAAGGAGCTTACATTCCTCTGATAAACATGTCATTCTAGTGAACGATGATCAAGTGGCTTTGTCTTATCTCCTATTTCTTTTTGCTCGCGAATCAGTTCACGCTCAACGAGCTCGAAGAGCAGTATAATTCTTCAAGTCCTAGCGTGGTCTTAGATTGGGATGGGGATGGCGAGCTCGACTTCGATCACGAGGACGAAGAAGACGCAGAGGCGCGCAGTCTAGGAAAATGGTCCCTGGATATTTATTCCCCACCTGATTTTGTTTCTACATTGAATGTAGATCCTCACAAGCTTTGTTTCTTTTACCCGAATCTTTCGGACCAAAACGTTTTTATTAAGATCAAATACCCACCTCGAGCCAGTTAGCTCGGTCTCTCATCCGTTAAAAATTGAATAATAACTTTGCTTTAGAGGTGGATTCTATGAGTTTTCTTTTATTTTTATTGATTTTGTTTTCTCATTTTCAGGTTTTCGCTCAAGATACGGCTTTCGAAGACTACGAAACGAAGGGCGAAATTCCCGAGCCCCTATATATCGACTTAGTTCGAAATTTAAACTCGAAGAGGGGAGAGTGGGAAGTGAACTCTCTATTTTATCATAAAGACTCGGGATTTGATGCGTTTCAGTGGGCTCCAGAGATCGAGTGGGTGGCTTATTCTGGAGGAGCGGTAGAACTCGAGTTTCCAATGCTAGGAGATTCGTTGTACAGTTACAAAGTCGCTTTTCAGCAAAAGATTTGGGGAGACCCTCAGCAAAATGATTTGCACGGATTGCAATTGATTTACGAGGCCGACAAATCGTTCTCTGAATCTGAAGGCACTCTTTATTATATAATCGCCTACCGTTGGAATGCGTCGTTCTCGGCCATCGCCCTTATCGGTGGGCGATGGGCTTTAGAAACGGACCACGGATTCTCGCCTCGGTGGAATATCACATTGTTCTATAATAAGTCTGACGAAATCGACATCGGGTTCGAAGTGAATCATTCCTCAAATTGGCATTCCGAAGCGCAGTGGACCCAGATTATTCCCCAACTGCATTTCGCTCTCGACGAAGGATACAAAATACAGTTTGGTTTTGGCGCGAGAGAGGAGTTTAAGCAGTGGAGTCCAGTCTCCATGTTTCGATTAATTCGAGAATTCAATAGAGGTCCTTAATATTCTTTGGATCGCGTTGAACCAGCCTTCGGCGAGTTTTTGATTGCCGCGGTCATTGGGATGGAACCCATCAGGTCCAATGTCTTCGGCGGTTAAAAGCTTAAAGTTATCTTGGAAATAGAGCTGTTTATTATGTTTCATTTCGCGAGTGATTTCTTTTTGCAGCTTGGAATTGAATTCGATGACTTTCGCATTGAGATGATCCGCTCTCGGTGGTCGACTTTGAACAATGACGATCGCTTGGGGTGAAAGTTTATGAATTTTCCGAATCAATGAAACAAGCCGTTGATGAGCGGAATCCAATTTGAAGTTTTGGGCAATGTCGTTACCGCCGGCGCCCAGCAAAATGAGATCTGGCTTAAATGTCCCTAAACTTTTTTCGACCACTGGACCGAGTTGGTCAATGCGATACCCACCGTACCCTTCATGATCTGGATCTGGCATATCCGGTGGTCCTTGTTGATTCGATCCGAGGAAGTCCACCGAAAACCCTGCATTTTTAAGTAAAATGTAAAGGTGAGGACGATAACCTCCATTATTAGCGACTCCTGCCGTGAGGGAATCACCCAGGGCGAGAATTTTGAGTGTTCGAGGCTGAGGCGCTTGGGCGAGATGACGAGTTCCAGAGTGACAACTCAAACCTAAGGTAAAAACAGTAAGACCAATGAATGTTTTAAACATAACGATAGAATCACTCATAAAAAGAAATAAGAAAATGAGGACCTGGACCAGGCTGAATTAGCAAAATATAATTTGAGTCATTTCAAGCAGATACACACTTGATGATACATAATATAACTTATAGGAACGATTTGTTTTCGATGAAACCAGACCTATGTGGCCTGGCCACTTTGGTAAAGCATTATGAATCTTTGGGTCTCTATCATTTCGTAAATTTCTAAAATGTATTTTTTAAAATTTGGATTTTGTCGAAGTTCGTTCATTTGATCTTGAACTGGAAGTGCAAGAAATCTTTGAACTATAGCGGCGGGATACTCTCGATTCTCCGGGAGGCTTAAGCTGAACTGCGGACTTGAGAGGTTGAGAAGAACTTCCGGAGGCACTAGTGCCAACGCCGGTACAGATCGTTTTGCAGTCGCCAATGCCAATTTCTGTAGAGTGTTTAAAAATAACCATCGCGATGCCGCGGTCGCTCCAATTGCAATCCAAACAATTCGCACGTGGGAGTCGTTGAGGGCCAACTTGAGTTGTTCTAGAGTGCGTTGAAGGGAGGTTTCACTCCCCGCCTCATCTAAATGGTAGGCGCAACGTTTTTCCGCTTGCTCGAAGGTCAAACCCCAGTTGTCCATAAGATCTTCCACGCAGGCCTGATAAACATCGTAGATAGATGGTTTTTGCGGAGTTTCGTTGCCATCACTGTCATTGGCCAAAAGAGGAGCGCAGAATAGAAAAATAAGTAAGGAGAGCGTGAGTTTCATAAACAACCTTCGATCACTTGCAACGTATATGATCTCGCTCTCCCCATCAATGTGAGTGTCTCGCCCCTGTGATTATTACTGAATTGACTTCGAATTCGACAATTTATCGGAGCAAGCCCCGATCGTAACTTCCATATGGACCCAGTCATTGGGCTTATCGTAGACTTCAAAACTCATTTGTGTTTCATTTTTTGGAACCACATTTCGAATCGAAAATTCATCTCCTAAGAAATCGGAATCGCTTAAGGAGTAAAGAATTTTTGAAACGTCTTCGGTGTTTCCATTAAAGCAAAGTTGACCGTTAATCAACGCCTCGGCCCCACCCATATCCCAGGCCATTTCCACTTCACTTTCATCCACATCTTCGCCGAGCCAGTCGATCTTAATCTTTGTGCCATTTTGGACCAAGATCTCGATACTGCTATGGTCTGCAGCGAAAGCCGATGTTGTACCGATAAGTATGATGAGTGATAAAATTAAATTCATAAATTCTCCTTCTCTTAATTGACGCGGATCCTAAGCCAGGGTTTATGTTGGTTGACTGATTTGACCGACGTAGCACAGCGAGGATTGAAAAGGAAAACCAATACCCTGTCTCTCAGGCGCAGTGAAAAATATCCCCGTTACCACGCAAGAGTTATTTCCTAAATTTACCAAATTTGTCAGGGTTCCATAAGAAATGAGTCGAAGTGAAATTCGAAAAAAATTAGCATTTCAATTATTTGAGTTTCAAGGATATGTTCTCGGAATAGGGAGAATTTTATGAAAACTTTATTGTTCAGTTTTATAGTTGTCTTGACCATGGGTGTTAGCGCGAGTCCTCAAAAGTCTTTTGAAGTTCCTGCGGCGGGAGAAATCACTGCGGTTAGTCCTCTTTGTCCTCAGGGGATGATGTGTATCACTAATGGCTCGATCATCGATATGGTATTTCGTTTTTCTAACGGATGTTCGGCTCTCAAAGTTTTGAAGTTTGAAGCAAATCCTGAAGCCAAAACAGTTGAGGTTGAAGCGGTCGAGTCTCGGGATCCTTTGAGTATGTGCACGACGGCCATTGTCGAGCGCGCGGAAAGAGTCACTGTTCCGAGTTTTTACCCACCCTTCGTCCTTTCGTTTAAAGGTACGGGAGTGGTTTTTAATGTCACTGAGTTCTTCTAAATAATCTCTCACTGTCGAAAGATCGCTCTGTTCTAGAAATATTACAGGGCTTTTGCGTGCTCATGGAGTTAAAGGGGCCTCCCCATTATAATCCGGCAATGTCTTTTCGATTTGGGACCATTACTTTGAAGCTTTTAGTGAGTCTTTTCATCGCTGGAAATTCGGCTCCCGCCAGTGCCATTACGTTTGAGGAAGCTCAAGGATCTTGGACTCGCGTCGGTGACGGATGTCGGGAGCTCACTTCTTCCGAACTGGCAAATCTTTCCAATAACGGTGGGGGAAACTCCTCTCGACGTCGCATGCAGATGACCATCACCGAAGAGGGTTTCTCGGCGGCATCCTATCCCAGTCTTCGCTGTGAAAGGGATTTCGAGCGTAACGATGCTATCCCCTTTGATAATCAAAATGTTTGGTTCAATTGCGCAAATCCTGCGACCAATTCCGGTCGAATTACCTTTGATGGCGATAATGTTTATACTTCGGCTAATGATTGTCGGAGAGTGGCTGATAATCCGTGGGGCTGCACTCTCACCGACTGGAAGGTGCGTCGCGTGGGAGATGTTCTAGAATTTAAATATCAACATCCCCAAGAGTGTAAATCGGGAGAACACTATTTTTACATTTACTTTATTCCAGCGCCATTGAGCTAACGATGGTGTCACGTCACCGCGAGGGCCGCGGTGAGAAGTTCTTTTAAGTGGTGGAGCTGGATATGAGGATGCACCAGGATTAATCTTAAAAAATGAACACTGGTCTTCGTCGTTGAATAATTCACCATTGCCGTGTTCGATAGGCGAAGCTGCTCGCGCACATGTTTTGACCACAAGGGATCGTGCTCCCCTTTTGGGTTTAAAACTTCTACGCAAATGTTTAAAAATTCGGGCTCGTGAACGAGCATTAAGCGCGGTTGATCTTGAATCCACCTTACGCATTCTTCCCGAAGATCTAACATATGATCGATGGCCGCTGTCATGCCTTGCGTGCCTAAGTTTTTCCAAAGTGTCCAAAAGCTTAAAACGTCACCGCCTCTTCCACATTGCCAGGACAGTCTCCCCCGGTCGAGAGTCTCACTCTCGTGAAAAAGGTACTCCCCGCCCTTAGTGTCGTTGGCTTCGAGTAACAGTTGAGGGTGTTGGATTAAGAAAAAGCTACTTGTAAGGCTCGAACCAAAAAACTTGTGAGCATCAAAAGTTAAAGAATCACATTGATCCAGCCCTTTAAGTCGCGGTTTAAGCTTTTGTGAGAACAGTGCGGGCGCGCCCCACGCGGCATCGGCATGAAGCCACATCTTGTAACGACGAGCGATGTCGGCTAATTCTTCGAGGGGGTCAATAGCGCCAAACACGGTGGTACCTACTGTGGCTCCAATATAAAGCGGGATGTGTCCGCTCGCTAGATCTTTCTCGATTAAGGCTTCTAAATGCCGAACATCCATTTTACCCTGAGCATCCGTGTTCACAGAAACTAAAGCGTCGGTGCCTAATCCTAAAACGGCCACAGCTTTTCTAAACGAATAATGAGCCTCGTGCGAAATATAAAGTTTTACTTTTTGATTTCCAATACCTTCCCGACGAGCGTCTGGGAATTTTTTCTGGCGAGCACAATGAATGGACATAAAATTAGCGGCACTTCCCCCAGGAACCGTAATTCCGCTACGCAGTTCGGGCTTCCAGCCGATGAGTTCGCCGAGCTGATCGGTGACCTGTTGCTCGATGAGCGAAAGAGCCGGGCTGGCTTCGAAGGTGGCTAAGGTCGTTCGAGTCTTTTGTAACGTATTCTCTGCCCATCTTGTTTGGGAAAACACTCCCGAAAAAAGCTGATTCATAAAAAATGGGGAGTCGGTGGTGATGGAGGCCTTCTCAATGTTCTCTAAGTTTTTAAAAATGTGTTGGTATGAGCTACCCTCGTAGGTCAAAGCCAGATCCAAATTTTTCTTTAAAACATCTGGGGACTGCGGGACAAATTGGACCAGAGAATCGACTTTAACTATTTTGGGCGAATACACATGAAGTGTCTTTCCCCGTTGGGACACGCATCGCAGTTCGTGCTGAGCACCAAGAGGGGTAAAAAACGTTTGTCCCTTTTCGATCGCTTGGACTTCGCTTTTAAATTCGTAGGCGGTCGTGTTTTCAAACAGACCCTCTTGGACAAGAACCGAGCAACTGCTGTCCCCGTGCCCATGCATGGGTGAAATGGCACCCCTCTCCCAATCACAGGCAACCACCTCGAAGGCGTCGCACTCATAGATTGTCGTTCGAATGTATTGAGGATTAGATTTGTTTTCTGACATATTTACTTTTAATGGCCATGATTTTTTGAACAAGCTGCTGTCTGTTGAAAAAAAGAATCATCAGCGAACCGATAAATACGGTTACAGCCAAGCCAAATAAAAGTCCACCATCATTTTGCACGATAATCCCCAAGATCAACAAATGGCTTAAAATAGCTCCTGAAATGATCATTAACGAAACGAGCGCTCCGAAGAGCTGCGTGGCCGGGATTAAAAGCAGAACGGCGGCCGCGAGTTCAGCAAATCCCGAGAGCCAGCGCCCCCAAGGCTCTGCCCCAAGAGAAGAAAATATAAAAACAGACTCCTCGGCTCCTGTGAATTTAAAAAACAGGGTTTGAAGCAGGATTGCCGCCACAACGATTCGAGTAGAAAGTAAAAAATATTTCATTGTTACTCCTTAGAAGTGCGGACTTTGGGCCACAACTGGTCTGCTTTTTTAATACTCTCGGCTTCGTTTTTTACCCATTCCTTTTTGGCATCACCCTTCCAGCCTTTATAAAACAGGTATAAACGACCGTCTGTAATTTTGTAGTTGAGAGGATCTATATCGTACTTATAGCCCCCGGCAACTGCGGTCGCACACCACCCTTCGTACGCGGGACGATATTTTTCAGGATTCTTTAAAAACTCACTTCTATTTTCTTCGCTAGCAAACAAATATCGTAGGCCTCGATCATCGTAAGAAATCGTTTTTTGACCACGACTGGGTTGATCTTTAAAATACGAAACCGGGTCGTAGCCATAAAGTAGTACTCCGTCTCGAATATTAGCGGTTGAATCTGCACCGGCGATGGACCCGAATAAAAATAAAAAAAACAATCGTGAATCTCATATTGAACCTCCATAAGCTCTACGAGGTATTACGCCATGGTTTATAAAAAGTTACAAAAAAAGCAAGTTAGTGTTACGTTGTTGGTATGATCAGCACCTTCTGGGGAATCGTATTAGGAACTTTCGTTCTCGAAGATATCGCAATCGCCAGCAGTCTTGCCCTGGTTCAACAAGGTCAGATTTCACTAGGCCTTGCGGGGTTCGCCTGCTTTTTCGGCATTTCCTTAGGGGATATTATTCTCTTCTTACTGGGTCGAGGGGCCTCGCGATTTGACTTTATCCGGTCGTGGTCTCTGATTAAAAAAGCACAAAGGTATTTCTCTCACGAAGAGCAAAGGCAAAAACTAGCCACGGCTATTGTGGTTTCTCGGGCCATTCCTGGAACTCGGCTTCCCACCTACATTGGTGCTGGTTTGCTCAACTACTCTCTGCCCTCTTTTGTGGGACTGACTCTCATCAGCGTGGCGATTTGGGTTTTAGCCACTTTTGCCGGCGGTCGTCTACTCCTTGGACAAGGTCAGTTGCATTGGTCACTGATCGTTATTGGTTTATTAGTTCTGATGGCGACCCTGCGCCGCCTCTTCATCCTTGGCACTGATCCTTGGGCGCGCAAGGCGTGGAAGTCCTCTTGGCTCAAATGGCGATCTTTTGAGTTTTGGCCCGCGTGGCTTTTTTATCTTCCGATGATTCCCCATTATCTCAAGTGGTCTTTTAAAACTCGAAGTCTAATCACCCCGTTTTATGCGAATCCGAAAATTTTAAATGGGGGTATTGTTGGAGAATCGAAGTGGGACTTTCTGCAAGATCTCCCCTTAGCGGCACCCTACACCTTAAAGTCTTGTCAGCTCTTTGCTCCAGTCACTTTGGAGACTGTGAAATTGCAAGTGCAAAAACTGGGACTCGAGTTTCCCTGGATTTTAAAACCTGATGTAGGACAAAGAGGTTTTGCGGTGAGATGGATTAAATCGTGGGACGATGTAGAGGGGTACCTTGCACAATCACATTTTGATTTGATTGTTCAAGAGAAAAGTAAGTATTCACGCGAAGCCGGCGTATTTTATATCAAGTATCCTGGAAAACCTCGCGGCGAAATTTTCTCCATCACGGATAAAGAATTTCCATCGGTTAGGGGTGATGGAGTTACAAAGCTGGGAGATTTAATTCTTCAGGATGAACGAGCTCGAATTATTGCGTCGGTCTATTTTGAAAGGCACAGGGTGGAGCTGGATCGCGTACTTCGGCCCGGAGAAGTCTTCACACTCAGCGAATGTGGCAATCATTGTCAGGGGGCTATTTTTTATAATGGGAAGAATTTAAAGACCCCCGCGCTACTCCAGGCGATAGAGGAGGTCGTTAAAGATATTCCTGAGTTTTATTTTGGGCGTATCGACCTCCGCTACGAGTCGGCGGAACGACTTAAAGAGGGCAAAAACTTCCAAATTGTTGAGATCAATGGCGCGGGTTCGGAAGCCACTCATATCTGGGATGCCTCGACAACACTTTCGGAAGCTTACCAAACTCTCTTTCAGCAGTGGGAGCATCTTTTTTTGATTGGCCAAGCCGTAAGAGAAAAAAATATCGAAGCCAATGTGAGCGCGAGAGCTTTCCTTAGAGATTTTTTTTCACAGATTTTGCGCAAAGAAAAACTTTCCGTATCCTCTTAAAATACTTGCGTCGGAATTACTTGGCTCGGCCCAAAAGCTCAAGTTCAGCGGCTTGAACCGAGTTTCCATCAAAATACTGGAGCGTTAAAGAGTTGGTAAAAACACCTGCCTCCGAAGGTTGAAACTCAAGGAGCATCTGACAGCTCTCATTCGGTTTAAGAGTGGCTCCGCAGCTCCCGGCGGTGCCCGGATAATCTCCTCCTGGAAAGGCGAAAGGCGTTTGTAAGTCTTTAATAACGATTCCACTGAGGGTCGATCCGCCAGAGTTAGAAATAGTGATCACTCGTGTGGACACTGTTCCTTTCTTAAGGAGTCCGAAATTCACGGAGTCTGCTTCGAGGACGAGGAGGCCGGGCACTATAGGGTTAGGCTCCATCGGGGCGTCCTCAGCGATTCCTTGCCCCGTTAAAGTCAGTTGGAGACTTTGCGGTTGGTTTCCAGCCGTGTATGAGAATTTAATAAATGTTGAGACCGTTTTACCGATCGCATTTGGGGAGAACGCGACAATAAAGGTGCATGACTGGAACGGTTGAAGTTGATACTCGCAAGTTCCGCCCGTCCCCGGAAAGTCTTTGTCGAGGAAGAGAATCTGTTCGAAAGTAAATCCAATGTAAATCGTGTTTAGAACTACAAATTCATTTGAAGTATTGACCAGAACCACACTCGTGTTCTGTGTTTGGCCGGCCACCACTTTCCCGAGGCTTACATTTTCGCCCCCAGCGATACTCAAAGCGGCGCTCGATATGTGGGTCGTTAATAGGAGAGAAAGAAGTAAATTCATAAAAACCTCCGAGTGAATTCAGTCTGACGAAGGTTTTCGAGGAATCAAGAGTTAACGCTGGAATTAATATTTATTTTTTATTGGCGACGCGGAGCTTTTCAGACAATGACTTCATGGTGATTTTTACCCACTCTGGCAAAAGCTCCATTTGTTTTTCGAGCTGAAAGTACGGCAGCTTCACAAGTTCGCTGTCTTCAATAGCTTTCGCACTGGCGCTGCGAAGACCTTTATCAAAAAGCCCCATTTCGCCAATTAGATTTCCGGGGCCAACCAGCGTGAGCGCTTTCTCTCGATTATGCTCAATCACGTAAATGCTCACGGCACCCGATCGAACGATGTACATACAATCAGGATAATCGCCTTCTTTAAACAAAACTTCATTTTGTTTGAGAGAAATAACTTCGGACATCACTGCTCCACGGATGGTGGGGCCGCAGGGGCTGACTTGGGAATATTAGCTTCACGAGTTTTATGGTTGGCTCTCGCGGCTCTTTGAATTTCGCGCGCCTCGTTTCGGACTTCTGCAACCGTTGTGCAAGGTTGCACGGCGGCGGCGAAATCCAGCAAGCAACTCTGAGAGCGGCTCATGCCCCGATCGGAAGGCGGCTCACACTCAAGACGACTTTTTGTGATCTTCTCGTCAAGAAGGGCTTTCCACTCTTTAGTGAGACTCGCACCCTTCAGGGCACGGCAACTCGCCAGTTGTGAATTGTTTTTTGCAGCCTCTTGAGGATCAACCACCGAACTATTTTCTCCGTAAGCTAAGTGATGGACGCGACCATTGCTTTTCAGAGAAAGATAGAACGGACCTGTTGAGGCCGTTCCGCCGGTCACCACGGGAGCGTTCGCGGGAACTTCGCACTGTTGAATCCCTTGTGCTGTAATAATTTGAAAAGCTTGAGCGTTGATTCGCCGGATTCCCGCAGTCCCATTTGCAAAAATGGTTTGCACATCCGAAAAGTCGCTCAGTGATTTATAGCAGCGAAACTGCGCGGATGAATTGGCTTGGGCTATGCTAAAAATTGTAGCAATCGTCATGATGAAAAACACAGGGACCTCCATGCGGCAAGCCGCCAATTCAAGAATACCGCTCCTTTAGATGCCTCATCAAGTCTAGTTCGCCCTAAATTCCTGAGATTTGGCCTGTGACACACCAAATTGATCTTTTTTAGGGAAACAGTACCGTGGGCTGTGCTATCGAGATGACAGAGGTGCCTATGAAAATTTTTGGTGTGCTAGCTTTAATTATAGTTTTCGTGACAACGCTTTCGTGCGCGCAGACGTCTCAACTGGAAATGCCTGCAGATCCGCTCCCCGAGCGTCGGGAGATTCCGTTATCAAGTGGAGAGGTTAAAGCCATTGAGTACAGAGTCCAATCCAAATGTTTAATGTTAGGACGAGCCGCCCTTACGCCATCCGATGAAGTGATCTTAACTTTTGATAACAGTTGTGGAGCGATTTCTAAAACAGGGCCTCTGTGGCACGGATATGGGCTTATTTTACAGGCAGTCCGTCGAGATTTTCCTTTGGAAAAATTAAAGACAATGACATTTTTAAATCACAGTTCCATCGGATCTGTCGACTGGGGTCCCACTCTTGCCGGCGCAGCGGTCAAGTCGGAGTCCTGGACATCCTATAGTAAGGGAGAGAAAGCCAGTCGCGCATTTACTGGTCTCTTCAATGAGAATCAGTTGGGCGCCGAAGTTCGCCTGCTCATCAAAGATTGGCCCTTGGAGATTCAGTTGGACAAGGTCGAAAAAATCTATCAAGAGCGTGGAAAGAAAATGCCGTTTGCTGCGCAAAAAGGAGAGCTGTTTGCATCACGTCTGCTCCTCCCCTACACGGCGTCGGTTTTTATCTTTACGGCTCACAAGCCCTTGATTAAATCGACAAACTAACCAATGATAAATTCGTTCGATGTTTTAACCCAAGGACTATTTATGAAATTAATGATTTTAATTTTTGGAATACTCGCCACCGTCTCCGCTGTTGCGCAATCCACCCACGACAAAGCGGTCGATCAGCTCTTTAAATCGATGGATATGGAGGCGGTTCAGAAAAAACAGATTGAAAATATGGTCGCCATGCAGTGCGAATCGAATCCCGTGCTGCAAAAAATCCGTCCGGAGCTCACCAAATTTTACATGGATAATGTCGGGTGGAAGCAGCTCGAGCCGGAAATGAAAAAGCTTTACAAAAAGTATTTCACCGAAGCCGAGGTGTCTGAAATCAATAAATTCTATCAAACGCCGGTGGGTAAAAAAGCTCTTTTACAAATGCCGACCTTGTTTTCTGAAGGGATGAAGTTGGGGCAAGCGAAAGTGTCAGCGAAGATGCCCGAGTTTATAAAATCCGTGGAAGGCAAACTCAGTCAATAAACGTATGGAAACTCGATTGACCGACAATTCCTTCTATCTCTGCGACCAATGTCACCAACCCATCGCCTATGACAACTCTCTTGAACAAGGACTGCATTGCGATCGCTGTGGTCATCATATAGATCGTTGGTACGGAAAATCCACTCGGCACACATTAGTTTTTAGCCTAACGGCACTGGTTCTTTACATTCCAGCGCTCATGTTCCCGTTTATGACGGTAGAGCTCAATGGAAACCGAACCAGTTCCACGATTTGGCAAGGCGTTGTTTCTTTAAGTGAAAGTGGATCATGGATTATCGCGATCATTGTTCTTCTCGCGAGCATCGTCATCCCTTTTGTAAAACTGATCCTGCTTTTTTATCTCACCATCACCCGATCCACGGAGCGCAATGCAAGAGCAAAGACGCAAATTTTTAGATTCATCGAAAGTATCGGTCGGTGGTCGATGTTAGATATTTTTTTGCTCTCAGTTTTGGTCGCGATTATGAAGATCAATCCTTGGACCTACGTGCGACCAGAGTTGGGCTCTTTGATGTTTGCATTTGTCGTGATTTTTACAATGATGGCCTCAGCCAGCTTTGACCCTCGTTTAATTTGGAAGGATATTCCCAGTGAAAGAAAATAAAGTAAGACAAATCCCTTTAAGTTTAATGGATATCGCCGTATGGCTTTTTCCTTTGTTTGCGGTGGGAATTACTGCATTTTTAATCTTCGACTACTATCAGAAGCGGGGTCCAATGATCACCCTTCACTTTAGCGATGCTTCGGCGGTGGAGGCTCAAAAAACTCCGTTGCGATTTCGTGGCGTCAACGTCGGAAAGGTGGAGGCGGTTGTCCTTGCGGAGGACACTCAAGGGATCGTTGTTAAGGCGCGCCTCAATCGCGAAGCAGGTCATCTCGCGGTTGAGGGGACCAAATTTTGGATCGTTCAACCTCAGGTGGATTTTGAAGGAATTCGCGGACTCGAAACCCTGTTTAAAGGTCCTTACATTCGAATCGAACAAGGCTCTGGCCAGCCGAAGAAGGAGTTTAATGGTTTAACTTTAGACGAAAAAGACTCACCTTCGGGAACAATGGCCTACACATTGACCTCGCCCCTGGCCGATTCCGTGGATGTCGGCGATCCGGTCAACTTTCGTGGAGTTAAAGTGGGCTCTGTGACTTCCGTCAAGTTGGATAGCAAGGGTCAAGGGGTTGATATTCAAATTAATATTGAAAAACGATACTCCAAGTTTGTTCACAAAAATACAGCCTTCTGGCGGAAGGTGGCGGTTCACGCCAAAATGGGTCTCCTCGGAGGAGAAGTGAAAGTGAACTCGTTTGAAACTCTTTTAAAGGGTGGGATCGACATGGCCACTCCGAATAATCCGACAGGAGTGGCGGAGGCCAAAACGAGATTCGTACTCCAGGAAAATCCTCCAAAGGATTGGATCAGTTGGAATCCCTCATTGTAGCCTAGTAGCGCAGAATAATATGATGTCCAAATCGGGTTCTTACGATTGATGAGAACTCACCGATCTTAAGTTGCTCAGCAATTTCAGCAAAATCGCTATCGAGTCTTGCTGGATCCACGCTCCCTAAATCCCCGCCCACCTCTTTTGATGAGCACTGAGAGTATTTACGAGCGAGCTCATTAAAGTCTTCACCTCGTTTCAGTCGGAGTAGAAGATCTTCGGCTTCGTAACGGTGTTGGGTGAGAATGTGCATGAGATTGAGCGTCGCCATTTTATCGGGGAGGGACTTCGTTCAACTTTAACCAGTATTCTCCCAGGCTTTTCACGGTCTCTGTAAAGTGGGAGAAATCAACAGGCTTACGAACGTAGCTATTGGCGCCCAGATTATAACCTGTGGCCACATCTTTTTCTTCTTTGGATGTGGTGAGAAGCACCACTGGCAGTCTCTTCGTGATTTGGCTGGCACGAATTCGCTCAAGAACTTGGAGTCCATCCATCTTCGGCAAATTAATGTCGAGTAAAACAACTTGGGGAGTGATGTCGGGATTGCGCTCGGAATACTTCCCGGTGCAAAACAAATAATCCACGGCTTCCGCGCCATCGCGAGCGATGATCACTTCGTTTGTAATCTTATTTTGTTTAAGGGCACGTAGGGTCAGAAGTTCATCCTGAAGATTGTCCTCGACCAAAAGAATTGGCTTTGCATCCATACGAACCTCCTACATTCCGTTGAGAGCTGTCTAACACCCTAAACCCATTGTCGGCAACAAACAAGGCGAGTTTTCAGCTGTTCCAAACCAAACTGGAATTGTCAGATCAAAAAGAATGGTAGTCCTTTTTGAACATCCGTTTATCGAGGTATAAGAAGCAAATTCTTCACAAATTTCTGCATAAGACTTTTTTCTTCAAAATGACGGTGGAATGTTTTCAGCGCCGACGCCTCCGAAAGTTCCTTGGCCTCTCGCCACAGATCTTCAAACAGCAAAGAGGTGGCTCCAACGGCCAGGGATGGAAAAGCGCCGTCGTCAACTTCTCCGTGGCCGACAATCAAAAGGCGAGAGAACAGGTACTTCATCGCACGATTGAATTCAGGTTCGTTATCGCGCCCTTGCAGGTCGTGCTCTTTTTTGATGTCGCGAGTAGAAATGGGCGAATTGCTTTTTAACGTTTCAAGAATTTGTGCGGCCGTGCGAGGTATCCCCTGCTCCTCAATTTCTGTGGTCTTAAGAATTTTGAGGAGAGCTGTGAACACTTCGCGAGAGAAAAAAGTCGCTCGCCCGCGAAACCATTTGCCGTAAACGATGTCGGTTCGAGCGGAGAGTTCCTTCATCAGGTGCCAGAGCTCGGCCACGTGATCATCACCGTCTTCGGACCATTCCCAGCGCATTTCTTTACGCGGGTAGAATTGAGACCAGAGGGACAAGGGCTCCTTCGCATTTTTGATCGGAAAAACCAAAAGTATTCCTTCTTGATTGATAAATTCGATCGCCTTTTTTTTCTGCACCGAAAGCTCCTTCCGTCTCCCGGAGTCTAACTCCAAGCACGGGTGGGAACAACGCAGTTGTCACACTGTATTAAGTTACGACAGCTTGAGAGAAGTTTGGTAATTCCTAGGAATAAGGAAGTATCATGGAAATCACTATGACCTCAGCATTAGAAATTTTAGTCAAAAAGATCGAACTCTGGTTTCATGAATCCGTGGCCGCGCTCCCGAATATCATCGTTGCCGCCATCATCGTCGCTGGATTCTTTGTTCTCTCCCGATTTGTCCATAAGCTCGGGCGTCGCTTTTTAGAGCGATTTTCTATCAACCGGGCGCTCAATGAACTTATGGCCTCAAGTCTACAGATGGCTGTGGTTTTGGTGGGCATTTTTATTGCGTTGGGAATATTAAATCTCGAAAAAACCGTGACCTCTTTGCTCACAGGTGCGGGAATCATTACTTTTGTTATCGGTTTTGCGTTTCAAGATATTGCGGCGAATTTCTTTTCGGGAATTCTCATCGCCTTTAAAAAACCTTATCAAATTGGTGATGTGATCGAGATCGAAAAAAATATGGGTGAAGTTCAAGAGATCGAACTTCGATCAACAATGATCAGAACATTTGATGGTCAGGACATTTTAATACCTAACAAAAATATTCTCACTCAGGTGGTCACGAATTACACCTACTCCCCTTATCGACGAGTTTCTATTGCTGTGGGTGTGGCCTACGATTCCGATCTTAAAAAAGTCGTCGAAGTGACGACCAACGCCCTGGAAACGCTAGAGGGAAGAGACCCATCAATCCCGGTCAGTGTGCATTTCACCGATTTCGGCGCAAGTTCCGTCAATCTCTCAGCCGAAGTCTGGATTGATTATAAACGCAACAGAACTTTCCCTGAGGTAAAACACCAAGGCATTATGGCGATTCATGACGCCTTTAAGCAAAATGGAATTGAGATCCCTTTCCCAATCACCCAATTGATACCGCCACCGGCACCCAAAGTTTAAACTTTTCCAAAGATGATTTCGATCCGGAAATAGAACTCTAACTGGGTATCAAATTGACGGTCCCGGGGAAATGAGACTCCCGGAGAATATTCGAAGAACATATAGTTTTTATAAACGAGTTGACGATAGGTCACGTAGGCCTGGTAACTGTTCGCATGGAACGTCGACGCCGTCGTGGGGTTTAAACCATTCACTGTCGCCAGGTAAGACATGGAACGACGTTTGGAAAGTTCATGAAAAAAAGCAAAGCCATTGGTTGTTAAAAACGTATGATCCAAGTCACGATAAATGGCCTCGTTGATCAAACGGAATAAAAGCTTTTTGTTCACACTGTAATCGAGGTAGGCCGTAAAACGATCTCCCGTTCTGTCATCTGTGTCCCCAAAAAAATCGTTAATCAGAGTGAGCTTCGTGCGTCGATTGAATGCAATATCTCGAGAAAGTCGAAAATTCCCATAAGGGACAAAGCCATTGCGATATCTCGCCCCCGCCGTAAACTTACTTTTTAGACTGAGAACATCTTTAAAAAACGAGAATCCAGCTCGCGTCGCCCGATCCTGACTTCGCAGAGGGGAGTTCTGTAAGCTTCCGGTGTTTCCGCCTTGGGCTGAGTATTCGTCGACTTGCTGACCTAATTCAAACTGAACTTTTTCCTGCAATTGGGGAAGTCGCAAGCGCAAACGAACGTCGGCGTTATTTTTAAACCCCTGGTGCTCAATAACAGAGGCGGTATTTAAAACACGCAAGTTGGTCTGGTTTCTCCCGTCGATCACTCTCTCATTCACGAAAAAAGAGTCAATCCGTTCTGCATTTTCAGTGATTTCTTCCGAAAGACCATCGTGGATGTAATCTAAAGTTTGCAGAACGGAGAGCTCTTCGTTCTTGAGCGGTACAAAATCTTGAGAATCTTCGTATTCATTAATAAAGGAGTCTAGATCTTCGGCCATCTCGGTGCGCACGGCGGCCTGCGAGTAGGAGCTCAGCGTGAAGATTAGTAAGGAATAGAAGTATTGTCCCACAACTCGAGTATAAGGTCTCAGAGGAAGAAAAACATTATAAAAACAATTTAAAGGCTGGGTGTAGAGACGAGTTGAGCAAGAACAACGGAAAGATTATGAGAAATAACTTTAATATTTTTCCGGAAGTCCGTGTTCGCAGAGCTTGTAGCGCTATCGGTAATTCCGCGCAATTCGACAAAAGGAATCTGATTAAAAGCGCAGGCTCTCGCGCCTCCCGCCCCTTCCCACCCCACAGCTATACATCCCGAGGATTGGGCGAGCTCGTCGCGACGCTCACGAGAGATAATGTCCTCATCTCCGCTCGCGATGGCCCCTAAATGGATCCTAAAACCCGCATAGCTCATGCTCTGGAGTTTATCTAAAAGAAAGCTCGCCCCTGGAAATTCTGGAGATGGTTTTTGAATAAATCTTAATTTGAAATCATGTTCAATCGTGCGAGTGGCCCCGATGATATCACCAACATCGGTCGCGTCACTCAAACTCCCCGCGCCGCCACAGCAAAGCACAGCTGAGATCTTTTGAGGGAAATGATCAATGGCATACTGAGTTTGTAAGGCAAACTGGGTTTTTCCATGGCCGCCGATGGAAAGGCAAAGCCCCAACTCTTTAAAAAAAGTGGCCGGAAGCTTTCCTAACTGGGTCTCTTCCGAGGAGAAACTGGTCCTAAGGGCCAGTGCGAGCTCGTCATATTCAATTCGAAGTGGAGTCAGAGCGATAAAAGCCATAAATTACTTTAAGTACATTAGGTAAAGCCCAGCCGACAGGATCAATAGTAAGGATAATCCTTGAAGAGCTAAAACGCGAACCAATATCTTGTTTCGCAGCTCTAATTGCACCGAGCGACTCACATCTCTGCGAAGTTCCCATGAAAGTTTATTTTTAATATCTGTCAGCTCTAAATCCGACATCTTCGGTTGAGACACGCCTGCTAGCCAAAAGTAAGGATGAGCTTCCGGATGCTTTTCGTGGAGAGTTAAAAACCAACTTAAAGAGCGGTAAATATGGGGAGGAGCTTCGTCTCCATGCTTTGTCCATCGAGTCCATGCCGACGGATCCACCATTAAAAGCTGGGATATTTTGCGCTGACTGAGGCCGAGCCTTTGCCGGATGCCTTCAAGATCTCCCCACTTCTCTTTAATCAACGTGATTTCTGCGGAATACTTCATCCTTTGTGAGCTTTGGGCTCTTTTGGAGGTCTCTAAAGGCTTCACCAGTTTAAGCCGATCATTTTCCGTGTTGTTTTCCAGATCCATATAAACACCTCTTTTGACGTTGTATATTACAATTAATATATTGTTAAATAGAATATAAGTAGTTGTAAAATACAAAATGGGGATCCTTGGAAAAGTTATGCAAAACATTAAGGATCTGAAATAATTCTAAATAAGCTGGAATTCAGATCCTTCCCGAAGTTTAAAGATCTAAATTTACACTTATAGTTATAATATTAAGTATTAAGTAATTGATATTATTAGGTAATATTAAATAACGAGTTTGGACCTCTTAAAATGGCCTCTACGGCGCGAGAGGTTGGGGGGATGTCTAGGTATGGCTTTTTTCGATTTTGAAAAGCTTAATTTTTAATCAGGACATGGGGTACGGAATCCAGTACCGAACCAAGGTTTTTCCACTCAAGCACTGTTGCGTACCCCGTTGCTCAAAGATCATGGTGGTTCCGATCATTCGCACCACCACAGTTTTTTGGTCCACCCCGAGAGCTTCGTAAGCGCCTCGATCCATGGTGGTTCTCGAACCTTCAAAGGAGTAGATTCCGGCATTCCCGAACGGTTTATAGAGGCCTTCGCTTTTGACCGGACTTCCGCAATAATATTGATTGTCGTCCCCGTCTATTCTTTGGAACTGGGAGTACTCCTCTTTACAGCCAACGCCGGCAAAAAACTCGGAGGAATACGTTCCATTTTGCAGGCGTAAAATCGTCGAGAAGTAATGGCTATTGCCGCCCGATTGGGCGAGGTTTTTCACTTGGTCCTCAGGAAGATGAAGATCGCAACCGGAGACCACTTCGATCCACACTCCTTCGATAGATGGAGGTGATGAAGCATCGGACTGAGCGATACTGGATGATAATAAGAAAACAAATCCCAAAAACGTTCCCAAAACAATTTGACCCATGTCAGCGGTATCCAACGGCATTTCTAAAAAGGCAATCTCGTCTCGATAGATTATAAAACTAACACTCTCAAAAGTAGTTGCAGGACCCCGACGCCCTCCCTATCCTAAGGGGGTGTCCAGTCGCTATTCCCTCAATAAAAACAAATATCTCCTCGATCCTGAATACGATCATCTCGAAATGCTTCTCACCCGTTATCGCAAGGACGAGCCGCGAAATTGCCTAGCCATCCATTTGGCTTTAAAGACCGGAGCCCGGGCCCAGGAGCTCCTCAACGTCAAGAAGTCGGATCTCAACCCCTACGATCAGTCGGTGTTTATCACGGGCCTCAAAGGTTCTGACGACCGCGAACTACCGATTGATCCGATGCTCTTTGAGCAAGTGGAAGAGTACGCGCACAAGAAAAAGCCCGAAGAGTTTTTGTTCGATATCACCTATCATCGCTTGCGACAAATCTGGTGCGATTACCGACCGGTGGCCAAAAAGTTCCATTGCCTGCGCCATACTTTTGCCATTCGATTGTACAAAAAAACGAAGGATATTCGATTGCTTCAGGTCGCACTGGGTCATAGAAATATTACAAATACCATGATCTACGCCGACTATGTGTATTCGCAGACCGAACTTCGCCGCTTAATCTTATAATATTAGTTGATTTTCCTGGGAAATTTTATATTTTAGCACCTCAATTTCAAACAGAGGTAACTATGGCAACGCCCAAGAAACGCATGAGCCGTTCAAAAACTGGAATGAGAAGAGCACACGATGCATTAGTGCCGACAACCGTAATCGCGTGCAAGAACTGCAGTGCAACGGTGAAGCCTCATCATGTTTGCCCTTCATGTGGATACTATAAAGGTAAAGAAGTCGTCACCGCTCAAGCGTAAGCGATTCACCCTTCATGTATAGATCCTACATCTCAGGTACCGGAAGTTTTCTTCCGGAAAAAAAACTAACTAACTACGATCTAGAAAAAATCATGGAGACATCCCATGACTGGATCGTCGAGCGAACAGGGATCGAAGCCCGACGTATCGCCGCTCCTGGGATTGGTCCAAGTGATCTTGCTCTCAACGCCACCCGCGCCGCTCTGGAACAGGCGGGTTTAAAGCCAGAAGATTTAGACATGATTATTTTCGGAACATTAACGTCCGACTACATCATGCCCAGTGCTGCGTGCGAACTGCAGCGCAAACTCGGAGCTCGAAACGTCATGTCTTTTGATTTGTCTGCGGCCTGTTCCGGTTTTGTCTACGGAGTTTCCGTGGCTGATCAATTCATTAAAACCGGACAGTATAAAAATGTTCTCGTCGTCGGCGCCGAGGTTCTGCACAATTTGGTGAACTACCAAGATCGTCAAACCGCGATTCTTTTTGGAGATGCTGCGGGCTGTGCGATTTTGAGCCGTGCACCTGAGAAGAGCCAAAGCCAAATCCTCAGTACACATATGTTTGCGGAAGGCGAGCTGGCAGATCTTCTTGTGATCCCTGCGGGCGGATCGAAAACTCCGACCACCAAAGAGACCCTTGATCAGCGTCTGGGATTTGTGACGATGAAAGGGCGCGAAATTTTTAAACATGCCGTTCGCACCATGTCTTCCTGCTGCCAGATTGCCCTTGATCATAACAAAATGGGCAAGGACGAAGTCCAATGGGTGATTCCGCACCAAGCGAACACTCGAATTATCGAAGCTGTGGCCAAACACTTTGATATCTCCATGGATAAAGTCATTTTAAAAATTGCGGATATGGGTAACACATCTGCCGCTACAGTTCCTGTAGCTCTCGATACGGCTGTTCGTGATGGTCGAATTCAGCGCGGTGACGTGGTTCTTCTCACCGCCTTTGGCGCTGGCCTGACGAGTGGCAGCGTCCTTATGAGGTTCTAATATGTCATTTCATTTTTTGTTTCCGGGCCAAGGCAGTCAGCACGTGGGCATGGGAAAGTTTCTCTGCGAAGAATTCTCTGTGGCTCGTAATGTTTTTGAAGAGGCCTCGGATGCCATTCACGTCGATCTCAAAAAAATGTGCTTCGAAGGGGATGAGGCGACTTTAGCGCTCACCCATAACACTCAGCCCGCTCTTCTCACCACTTCGGTGGCCACGTTTCAAGTTTTAAAATCCATTCGCGAAATGCGTGTGGAACTGAGTGCGGGCCATTCTGTGGGCGAATACGCCGCTTTAGTGACTGCGGGGACGATGTCTTTATCCGACGGTGTAAAAGCTGTGCGCTTTCGCGGCCAGGCCATGCAAGAGGCTGTACCCGTGGGCAAAGGTGGAATGTTAGCTGTGATGGGCCTACTTCCCGAAGAGGTCGAAAAAGTGTGTCAGTGGGCGATGCAGGAGTCGAAGCTAAGTCCGCTGGAGCCGGCCAACTTCAATGCTCCTGATCAGACAGTTGTCAGTGGCTCGGCTGAAATTTGCGAATGGCTCCGAGCGAATTTTAATGCGGAAAAATTGCAGATCAATAAACGAGTGAAGTTTATCCCGCTGAAGGTCTCAGCTCCATTCCACTGCTCTTTGATGAAGCCGGCCGAAGAGAAAATGGCCACTTTCCTAAAAGATATTTCATTTGCTCAGTCCCTTTGGCCCATCGTTCAAAATTTTACCGCAAAGCCGGTGATGTCTCCGGAAGACTTAAAGCAAAACATCATTCGTCAGGTGACCGGTTCTGTCCGCTGGACTCAAAGCCTAGAGTACATGCGCACTCATGGATCCCAGCCTTATGTCGAATGCGGTTCCGGAAAAGTTCTCGCGGGTCTTTTAAAGAAAACGAATCCCGACGGCATCATCTTTAACATCAATTCTATCGAAGATATTAAATTATTTGAAACTGCACCCCTGGTTTCGGGCGGAGGCTAAAAATGGGATCACTCACAGGCAAAAAAATTATTGTCACCGGAAGTAGCCGAGGCATTGGCGCAGGTATCGCGAAACATCTTGCCGAAGAAGGCGCTGCGGTCGCGGTCACCTATTCCGCTTCTGAGTCGCAAGCGCAAGAGGTTTTGAAGTCCCTCCCCGGCTCCGGGCATATCCTTTTACCTCTTAAAGTGGATGATGAGCTCTCCGTACAAACAGCGTTTGATCAAGCCGTCGAAGCGTTTGGAACCATTGATGGACTCGTGAATAACGCAGGCATCACGAAAGATCAGCTTCTTCTCCGCATGAAGACCGAAGATTTCACTCAAGTGATTCGCACCAATCTGACAGGTACATTTCTCTGCACGAAGGTGGCCGTTAAATTGATGATGAAAGCGCGCAGCGGGAGCATCGTAAATATCACAAGTGTGATCGGGCAAACCGGTAATGCTGGCCAAGCCAACTATGCGGCCAGTAAGGCCGGTGTCGAAGGGTTTTCGAAATCGATTGCTCAAGAAGTGGGCTCGCGTCACATTCGTGTCAATTGCATCGCGCCGGGATTTATTGTGACCGATATGACAGATAAATTAACGCCTGAACAGAAAGAGGGCATTTTGCGCAAGGTCCCGTTGCAAGACCTTGGAAAAACAGAGGATATCGCATATGCTGTGGCGTTCCTACTGAGTGATAAAGCTAGATATATCACCGGACATACATTAAGTGTGAACGGTGGACTATACATGTAGTTTATACAAAGTATTTTTTAATAAAATAATTAGGTAATTGACGAAGGAGTCATAAATGGAAGTTCCTGCAAAGATTAAAGAAGTGATCGTAGAACAACTCGGTGTAGACGCTGAACGCGTTAAATCCGAAGCTTCATTTATCGATGATCTAGGTGCAGACAGTCTCGACATCGTTGAGCTTGTTATGGCGATGGAAGAAGAATTCAACATCGAAATTCCTGACGAAGAGGCTGAGAAGCTTAAGACCGTCAACGACGTTGTTTCTTATTTAAAAACTAAAGGTAAAGCTTAATCCTCGAGATCCCCGTGAGCGTGTTTACAAGACCCATCACTGCAGAAAGACGAGTTGTCGTTACCGGAATGGGGATCATTTCTCCTTTAGGCCTTACCATTGATGAGAACTGGAATTCCTTAATGGAAGGAAAGTCCGGCGTCGGACTCATCAGCCAATTTGATTCCGAAAAATTCGACGTGAAGATTGCGGGCGAGGTGAAAAACTTCGACCCCAATACCATCATCGAGAAAAAAGAACAGAAAAAAATGGATCGCTTTGTTCAGTTCTCTCTGCATGCGACGGAACATGCGATCAAAGACAGCGGACTTAAGTTTGCGGAGGACGAGGTTCTTCGCGCGCGCACGGGAGTGATCGTGGGCGTGGGAATCGGTGGCCTTCAATCCATCGAAGATCAAACGGAAGTTTATCTCAATCGCGGTCCAAGTCGCATTACGCCTTTCTTTATTCCTCAAGTGATTATCAACATGGCCTCGGGACATATTTCTATCCGTCACGGATTGCGTGGCCCTAATTTCGCGGTCACTTCGGCCTGTGCTACGGGCGCTCACTCCATTGGTGAAGCGGCCAAGTACATTCGCGAAGGAACTTGTGATGTGATGATTGCTGGCGGAGTGGAAGCGGCGGTCACTCGCCTTGCCGTGGCGGGTTTCTCTTCCATGCGCGCATTATCAACGCGCAACGATCAGCCTTCCAAAGCCAGTCGGCCCTTTGATCGCAATCGCGATGGTTTCGTTTTAAGCGAAGGTGGAGCTGTACTCATTTTAGAAGATTATGAGCATGCCTCTCGACGGGGCGCTAAAATCTACGCCGAACTTACCGGTTATGGCGTGTCGTCAGATGCGTATCATATGACCAACCCTGCGCCTCAAGGCGAAGGCGCGGCGCTGGCGATGAAGATGGCCCTTAAAGGGGCGAGATTAAGCCCGGAATCCATCGATTACATTAATGCCCATGGAACCAGCACTCCCGTGGGAGATGGGCTAGAAACCGCGGCCATAAAGCACGTTTTTGGCGACCATGCGAAAAAACTCTTGGTGAGCAGTACGAAAAGTATGACGGGTCACACTTTAGGTGGCGCTGGAGCTATCGAGAGCGTTTATTGTTTATTGGCCCTCAAACATCAAATTGCACCTCCGACCATTAACCTTGATGATCCGTCGGATGACTGCGATTTAGACTATGTGCCTCACCGACCGAGACCACATAAAATGCAGCACGTGCTCAATAACAGTTTCGGGTTTGGTGGCACGAACGCCTGTGTGATATTCTCGAAAATATGAAGATACTCATCGCCTCTGATCACGCTGGATTCTCTCTTAAAAATAAAATTATCGAAAAGCGAGATCATGAATGGATTGATCTTGGTCCACAAAACGAAGACCGAGTGGATTATCCAGACTTTGCGGATCAACTCGCTCAAACGCTAAAACCGGGGCAATTTGGAGTTTTAATCTGTGGCTCGGGCCAAGGAATGTGCATGCGAGCCAATCGTTATTCTCATATCCGAGCGGCTTTATGCTGGTCGAAAGAGTCGGCAGAATTAGCTCGCCGCCACAACGACGCCAACGTCGTTTGCCTCGGGGCCCGTCTGCTCGCCGAAGACACTGTTTTTGAAATTTTAGATATATTTTTCAAGAGCCCTTTTGAAGGTGGCCGTCACGCGGATCGTGTGGAAAAATTATCAAAATCGACGTAATACACTTTAAAAAAAGTAGGTCCTTATGCAAAAGCATTTACAGTCCGTTGATCCCCAAATTTTTAACGCTATCGAAAAAGAGTTTGAGCGCCAGCGCTTCGGTCTTGAGATGATCGCCTCTGAAAACTACACCTCGCCGGCCGTGATGGAGGCGCAAGGCTCGGTCCTCACCAATAAGTACGCCGAGGGATATCCGGGAAAAAGATATTACGGCGGTTGTGAGTATGTGGATGTGGTAGAAACATTAGCGATTGAACGCGCGTGCCAGTTGTTCGGTGCGGCTGCGGCCAACGTCCAGCCTCACGCAGGATCTCAAGCAAATATGGCGGTTTACCTCGCCGAACTTAAAGCGGGAGATACAGTTTTGGGAATGGATCTTTCTCATGGAGGTCATTTAACCCACGGTTCTCCGGTGAACTTTAGCGGAATTTTATTTAACATCGTTTCTTACGGATTAGATCCCGAAACTCATCTCATTAATTACGATGCCTTAATGGCGAAAGCTAAAGAAACGCGTCCAAAGATGATCATTGCGGGTTACAGCGCTTATCCGCGCATTTTAGACTTTCAACGCTTCCGCGAGATTGCCGATGCCGTCGGTGCAAAACTTCTTGTCGACATGGCCCACTTCGCAGGGCTCGTGGCCGGAGGCGCTCATCCCAATCCGGTGCCCTACGCGGACTACGTGACGACGACCACCCATAAAACTTTGCGGGGACCCCGCGGAGGATTGATTCTCACCACCGAAGAGAACATTAAAAAAGTAAACAGCAAGATTTTTCCCGGCATTCAAGGTGGACCTCTCGAACACGTTATCGCTGCTAAAGCTGTGGCTTTTCAAGAGGCCTTAAAGCCTGACTTTAAGGTTTATGCGAAAAACATTATCGTAAATGCGAAAACTCTGGCCGAGGGTCTTCTCTCTGAAGGGTTTAATTTAGTCACTGGGGGGACGGACAACCACTTGCTTCTCCTCGATCTGACGGCGCAAAATATTACAGGTAAAGATGCGGAGAATGTTCTCGATCGCGCGGGCATTACGGTGAATAAAAACACCGTGCCCAATGAAAAGCGCAGTCCCTTTGTGACGAGCGGCGTGCGCATCGGAACACCGGCATTGACGACGAGAAATATGGGGCCACAGGAAATGAAAAAAGTGGCTCGCTGGATTTCCACCGTACTTAAGAATCCAGCCGATGAAAGTGTCATTCAGAAAACCAGAAACGAAGTGAGAGAGCTTTGCGAGCAGTTTCCAATTTATTCTTAAAATTCGTTTTTCTTGGCGCCGTGGTGACGTTCACGGCGTGCGCCACTCGCAATTCGCAAGAGGAAGTAGTTCCGGATACCGTCGAGGACGCGGCCGTCGACAGCTCGGCGATGAATTTTCAGTTCCCTCTGAAAACCTTCAAACGTTTAGGTCGAGGATTTAAAAAGAAACACAAGGGCATTGATATCAGTGCGGACAAAAACACACCCATCCTTGCGTCGGAATCCGGATGGGTGACGTATGCAGGCCGACGCTTCAAAGGCTTTGGAAAATTGGTCATTATTGAGCACAGTAAGGTCTGGGCAACCTTTTATGGGCATCTTAATACCTACGCGGTCGAGCAAGGCAAGTGGGTGAATAAAGGCGATGTGATCGGTTATGTGGGAAGCACGGGTCGCTCCACCGGCTATCACCTGCATTTCGAAATACGCCGGAGTCATGTCCCGATCGATCCGATGATTTACTTTTACAACGATAATCTTAAGATTGGTTCCAATTAATTATTAAAGTCGTCGGCCATCAGCGGGTTTTTTGCCACATTGCCGTCCATTTTTTTCCATCAGCCCCACTCTGCCCCTTTCGTTTCGATGACATACATTTTTGAGCTGGTATATAACGTGCTCTAGTCCAAGTGAATGGTCAGGAGGCTTTCATGGAAGATCAAGAAACCAACACCAAAGTTTTAAATTCTCTTTTTATAATGGTGGCCGTTTGTGTCCTCACGTTACTTTTAAGAAACACCGTCGCCCTCGTTGTTTTCCCTAAGGGTGGAGAAGGAGCTCAATTGGAAATCCTTCGTTCGACCCAGGAAGACGGGCGTGAGAACGTCCGCCTTCAACCCGTGGGTTAAGGGTTTTCACTTTCTAAGCTCTCGAGGTATCTGAGGAGTTCGTTTTTACTGACTGTCGATGGCGCCCCTCTCGGCGGCATCTGCTCCTCGGAAGTGGCATAGTTGCTCAATCTGAACTTGATCTCCTCCAACAAGGTTCCCCGTTTATATCCGCGAGTTTTAAGTTCGCGCGCTAAACTCTTTGGATTTAGAAAGCTAATCGAAGGAATATCTCCCACGCTGGCGTCTTCCGAATGACAGCTCGCGCATCGTTGAATGAGAGGCATCGAGGGTTTGCGGATCAGCGCATCTGCTTGTCGCGATTGATCTTTGATTTGTTGGACGGTGTTGATATTCACTTGTTCCAGGCTGCGCCCTTTGAGCTTCTCGCAATCGGCCTCCATCAACTCTTTGTCGTCCGCCCAGACCACCTTTAGGGCATTGAGGAAGGTTTGATTGGGATTGCTCGGAGTTCCAAAGCGTTCAAACGCCGCCATGCGAGCGTTGTCGCTTTTAAAGTCCATGGACCAATCCTCCGTATCGACGTGAAAAGGCTCGAACATCAGAGAGATCACATCGCTGACTCGGGCGATGGGAAAAATCAGCGGCGGTCGCTCGATGATGATCGGACCACCATCACTTCGTAAGCCATCGCTATAATGAAAAACTTGAGGGTAAGTCTGGTAGATCTGTTCCGGCATGTGGGGGTAAAGTTTTGCGGAGTTGGTTTTGAGCCAATCGTAGGTGCCATCCTCACCGATATAAAAAGTATTACACTTAGCGTATCCCATCACCGTCCATTTGATCTTCTCGAAGATCGGCGTGGCCTTCATCAGACGCCCGACCCTTTGGAAATTCAATTCGGCAATGAGGTCGGTGAAAGTCCCGTTGAGAGTCTTTTCGCTGGAATAGCGACTGCGTCGCATCTCGTCTTCTAGAATTTTATAGCGAGGATGTTGGGGTTTGATGTCCTTTTTGTAAGTTTCGAACCACGACTGTTCGTTATCCACTTCGTAAAAAAGAATCTGATCTAGGTCCTTATTGTACTGAGGATCGTTACGCATGTTGTTTTTAAAAAGATCCACATCATCATCAAGACTTCCGTAAAATCCGGGCCATGTATTGTAAGGCTCCCAGTTCGGCCGAGGATCGGCGTTGGAGCGAGATTCACCTTGGTGGCAATCCAAGCATTTGCGCGGGTTCACATTGGAGAGCTGAGGCTTTTCGCCATTTTTAAAGGAGATTTCAAAAAATTCAAATTTACGATCCTCCCGATTAAATCTCATCACCTCCAGATCATTGTGGCCGCGGAACTTTTCGTGCCCATTAAATGTAATTGCAAAGTCCGCCCGTGGAGAAAACATTATGATACGAGGAAACATTGGGGACGCTTTTTGCAAGCTTCGACTCCGGTAAGCCAGGAGATAACTTGCAAAAAGGTCCGGCTGTTGCGCCTTCATTTCAACTAGAAATTGATCGAGAGTTGCGCCTCGCGCGCTTTGGTTCACTTGATTTAAAAGAAGCGGAAAATGATCTCGAGGTTCGACGTCCTTCGCCCAGCTCCACTGAAGACTCATAACGATAAATAAAATGATTCCCAAAGTTCCCCCGAACTCCCAACCCCATCCCAGTTGCTAATAGGAAACACTTCAAATATGTAGCCTAAACCCCTAAAATCACTGAGATGTAATGTTTTTGTAAGAAAGAAGTTTATTGTCGAGAATTTTTTTCCAAGGAGGACGCCTCGGGGTCGTCGTCGTAGGGGTTATTGCTCTCGAGGTTATCACTTTTCGAAAAGCAGTTGTGGGTCCAAACTAATACTTTTTCTACGACTCCCGTCTCGCCGGGGGCGGGGGTATTTTCACGCATAAAGAATAATTGATAGTCTTTGAGTTTTTCACTCTCAGGTCGGTCATTAAAGTCATTACGAACTCGACACAAATATCGGCCAAACGCCAGGCGAGTTTCTCGCGGACTACTCTCCATCCAAGCGTTGGTCATGTACTTTCGCCAGTAAGTGGTGCGGAAAGTGTCGGAGATGTTTTTAGGTTTGTTCCAGTGAGGCTCGTTCGTTTGATTCCATAGATCAATTTTCTCGCCATTTTTTAGACGCCCGTCCATTACAAACCAACCGTCACTTCTCATCGGAAATGGAGAGAACATACTCCAGTACTGATCCAATCGGACAATCAGAAGCCAGCGCTCCATGGCGACCGGCACGTGATACGGAAATCGAGGAAAGCTTGCAATATTCCAACTGACCGCGGAGACGATAGAAAACAACAGTACAATTTGTAAGATCACGTGGCGAAATGTAGATCCCCGCCAGAGAAACGGTGGAGGAAGGAACCGAAGTATAAAATCAAAAAAGAGCTCAAGTAAAGACACCATTGAGGCGGCCGCCGCGGGCACGAGGCTCCAGATGCGATGAGGTATGAACAGAGTCCAACAGGCGATACATGTCCACGGAAACATCCCTAAGTTCATAAGGAGAATCAAGCCGACATGAAATCCCATAAATAAAAAAGGTATAAAACATCGAACCCAACTCTGAATTCCCGGCACAATGAGCAGTACCGGTCCCAAGACTTCTAAATGATAAGTGCAGAAAGTTAAAAATTTGAGGAGTCCGGGGAAGTGCAAAAGATACGGCGCCAATGACGTCGTAAAATGATCGAGGTTGAGTGCATAATAAAGAGCGGTGTAATCTCTGTTCCACTCGGGGTGATTTTTTAAGAGTCCCGTACAAAAATAAACT
This sequence comes from Bdellovibrionales bacterium, assembly GCA_019750295.1. Classification (NCBI taxonomy): domain Bacteria; kingdom Pseudomonadati; phylum Bdellovibrionota; class Bdellovibrionia; order Bdellovibrionales; species Bdellovibrionales bacterium. The sequence goes on from JAIEOS010000020.1 coordinate 77,754, forward strand.
AAAAGAAGTTGAAGTAGAATCGAAAACGAGGCGAGCGAAGTCACACCCTTTTCTTGAGGTCGAAAAATCCCCTCCCCTAAGCTTCGCTGATAAATATCATCTAAGGAGACGTAGGCTTCGGTCGGTAAAAACATCATCCAGAACAGCATCACTCGAATAAGATTATCACCCGAGTGCAGAATAACAGGATTGCGATTATGTAAAGAAACAACAAAGATCCACAAAAGAAATATCGAAAGGCGTGTTTGATAGCCAATCATCACGCAAAAAGCGAGTAAAGCCCCCACAAGGAAGCTAAGATACATAAACCAATGGCTGCCGCTCGAGAAGTGAAAGGACCATGCCCACCACTCACTCTTTTCGATGGCGACAATTCGAGGAAGCACGCCGATGTCGGTAAAAAAATCAGTCGTTCCGATGAACTTTGTATAGATGTCGACCAGAACGACAAGTCCGAAGACGATGCGAAAAAGTATAAGACTTCGCCAATCGATGAGAGAGATATCTTGCCATGCTGATTTTAAAACTGATGTGTTCACGAGATAAATTTAACCCAAAAAAAGGGCTACCGAAATAGCCCTTGAATAAAAACTGACGAATTACGGAATTTTCGTAAATGAAGTGAGTTCGATAGTCACTTGGCCCAATTGGCTCGGTTGAACCGTTTTAATCATGCCTGAAAGTGGCACAGATGTGGTCTGCCATACATTCACTTCTTGATTTTGTGTTTTATCCATCAAACGAATGTGCATGCAATTGAATGTTCCCGCGGGGACAGTGATATTAGCGTCGACGATCTCGATCACTTCGATCTCTTGTTTTGGTGGCTCTTGCTCTTTTCCGTTAACGAGAAGTTTAAGAACCGCACCCGTGTTAGGGTCGATCAGAGTTTCCATGTTCTGCTTCCCGGCAAAGCCCAACTCCACGTCTTGAGTCATCCAAATTCCTTCGGAGTCGTAAGAACGAACAGCCATCACCATTGTTCCTTGAATAAAACCCATATCGAGTTTGTAATTGTTGGTGTCTCCCACTTTCCATTCCAAAGCGCGACTCACAGCCTGGGCGAGCATGTCCTTTTGGATTTTAAGGGTCACTTCTTCGATACTTGTGGCAGCAAAAGCGTTCATAGAAAAGAACATGACTGACGCTGCTAGAATTCTTTTTAGCATTGATTCCTCCTTGAAATCGTTCGTTCTGAGGCCCATTAAATCACAGGGAAAATCACTGTCAATAGCGGACAACAGTACTTGCTCAATGTTTACGCAAGGCGAATTTTGTTCTTGTGTTTAAAAGAGAACTACGTTGTCTCTACAAAGCATGCCGTCGTTAATTCCACTTTTGCTCCGGAACGAAAACTTCATCGCCGTGGATAAGCCGCCAGGGCTATCTATTCATAACACAGAAGACTCGCAGAATCTTATCAGCGTGCTCGAGCAGCAACTCAAAACAAAATCGCTACTCCCCGTGCATCGCTTAGACAAGGAAACCAGCGGTGTTCAAATTCTTGCGTTCAATTCAGCGACAGCTCAAAAGTTAGCCAAAGAGTTTGAACAACGAGCAGTACGAAAAATTTATCATGGAGTTACGAGAGGAATTGTTCAGCCCAGCGAAGGCGTATGGGATTCTCCCTTGACGGATAAAGCTGAAGGACGAAAAGCCCCAGCGGGTCACCCTTCGGCCCGGGTACCTTGCCTTACAGAATATAAAGTTCTCAGATCTTCGGCTTATTTTAGTCTGTGTGAATTTGATTTAAAAACGGGACGTCAGCACCAGATTCGAAAACATGCCGCTCTCTCTAAACATGCTTTGGTCGGTGATGATCGTTACGGCGACCCAAAGTACAATCTACGTATGGTGGGCATTTATAAGTGCAACAGAATGTTTTTACATAGTTCCCAACTGGAATTTCTCGACTTTAAGATCGAAGCCCCCTTACCGCCCGAATTTGCAGCGCTCTTAGACCCTAGTTAGAGTCAAAAATTATTTCTTTGGTTTTTGAGGAGAGTGTGGGACTATTTCTTTATGAAGAAATATATTTTTATCGTCGCCCTCGTATTCGTCTCTTGCACCTCCACGGCTCCTAAAGAAGGGGCCAGTGAGGATGAAACCAGCTTCACCAAGCCTCCGTCGTCCGAAGAAGTGATGTTGGATCGCAGCTTTGATACGACAAAAAAAATTGATGTGAACATTCTAAAGTCCCTAAAAAACTCGACGATGACCGCTGACGTTTTTGTCAGCTTAAAGATGACCTGGGCCGAAGTGGATGATTGTCGTGACGCGATTTCTAAAACGGGCATCCAGCTCTATCCCGGCCCTGCTCTTGTTCCCGACTCGATGTTTTCGGCACGTGGGAATCTCGCATCCCTGCGAAAATTGGCTCGCTTAAAATGTGTAAAGAAGATCGAATTGGATCGCAAAAGCCAACAGCTGAATCCCGCCCAAGACGATTAGTTTCGTTTTCAAAGATGGGGCGTTGTTCCCCATCTCCTCCGTTACTCTTTTTCTGTATTCGCTTAAAAGACACCTGCAGCCTCTATCTTTGAGGTATGGGCTTTGCTTTGTCTTCTTTTGAGCGAAAGGACAATTATGTTAAACACACCAAAAAGTAAGCATCTGGAACCCAAGTCACCAACAGGTGTGCCCGGGCTCGACGAAGTTTTACGTGGGGGACTTCCCTCCAACCAACTTTACCTCATCCAAGGAAAGCCCGGCACCGGAAAGACCACTTTGGCCCTGATGTTTTTAATTGAGGGGGCTGCGCGAAAAGAAAAAGTCCTCTACGTCACTTTCTCCGAAACGAAACAAGAGCTTGAGGCGGTCGCCCATTCCCACGGATGGGATTTAAGCCATGTGGAAATTCTCGAACTTTCGGCGATCAATCTCTCCATGGGGGAATCTCGCAAAAATACTCTGTTTCACAATTCTGAAATCGAACTTGAACAAACGATCAATTTACTTTTAGAACGAATAAAAACAGTCAATCCTCAGCGAATCGTCTTTGATTCGGTGTCGGAATTAAGATTGCTCTCTGACAGCTCGCTGAAGTATCGCCGGCAGATGCTCTCTTTTAAAGAGTTTTTTATCAACCGCGGATCTACCGTTTTATTTCTTGATGATATGAGCACCGAGGCTGGAGATATGCACGTTCAGAGTATCGTTCACGGCGTCCTACTTCTTGAAAAAATTCGCGCCGGGTACGGTGTTGAACGTCGCCAGTTTCACATTGCAAAACTGAGAGGTGTAAACTTTCGAGCAGGGACTCATGACTACATCATCGCTCGAGGCGGAGTCCAAATCTTTCCTCGTTTGGTTTCCGGAGAATATAAAAAGGCCTTCGATGACGAGACGATTTCCACGGGCGTTCCCGAGCTGGACAAACTCTTAGGCGGTGGCCTTGACTGCGGAACTAGTAACCTTTTGCTCGGACCCGCCGGCACAGGGAAGTCGACCATCGCCATTCAATGCGCGTACGCGGCGGCTCAACAAGGCAAAAAAGCCGCCGTATTTAGTTTTGAAGAGGCCGGGCACAATCTGATCGCCCGTGCGAAGGCGCTCAATATCGATATCCAAAAATATATCGATTCCGGCCACATTCTTTTGCGAAAAATTGATCCTGCGGAAATGACTCCAGGTCAATTTACGTCTTTGTTGCGGGGAACTAATTCGGTCAATAAAACCGATATGGTTATTATTGACAGTCTTAACGGCTACATCCATGCGATGCCCGAGCAGCAATTCTTGATTCTTCAACTTCACGAACTTCTGTCTTACCTGAGTAACAAAGGCGTGATCACGATCATGGTTCTCGCCCAGGCGGGAATAATGGGGACGATGCAGACTCCGCTCGACCTCACTTATATCGCCGATTCTGTGATATTGACTCGCTACTTCGAAGCCTTTGGGAGCATGAAGAAGGCGATCTCAGTCACCAAAAAGCGAACCGGCTTTCACGAGCCTACATTGCGTGAGTTTAAATTTGATCCGAGCGGAATTAAGGTGGGCAAAGTTTTAAGTGAGTTCCGCGGAATTTTTACGGGCACTCCTCACTTTCTTGGCGATTATTCAGAAATTATGGACGATCACGAGCTCGAACCAGAAGGGACAGCGGTCGAATGATCACTTCGGTGAGTGCAGAAACAATACTCATCCTCTCGCCCACATTTAATGATGCGGCGGTGGCCGTAGAGGTTCTCGAAAAAGCGGGATTCTCGGCCGTGGCTTGCCGTAATATGACTGAGCTCTGTGATAAAATTCGGACGCAGACTTGGGGAGCTGCCATCATTTCCGAGGAAGCTCTCACCATTGAAGGAATGAAGGCCCTACAGTCCGTGCTCGACACTCAAGAGACGTGGTCGGACTTGCCAATTCTACTTCTCACCAACGCGGATGTGGTAAGAGCCTCCCAGGTTTTTGCGAAGAGCGGGAATATATCTCTTCTAGAGCGCCCCTTCTCACGTCTCACCTTTATTCGCTCAGCGGAAGTCGCATTGAGAGCGCGCCGCAAACAGTATGAAGTTCGTCAGCTCCTTTCAGCACTTAATAAGTCCAAGGAGGATGCGGAGAATGCCAATCAGGCAAAAACACAGTTTCTCGCCAACATGTCTCATGAAATCCGCACTCCCATTGGGGCCATCATCGGGTTCACCGAAATCATGAAGGATACGCAGAGTTCAGAGGAAGAGAATGCCAAGTTTATGGGAATTATTCATCGCAATTCCCAGCACTTATTACGATTGATCGATGACATTCTCGATCTCTCAAAAGTCGAAGCGGGGAAGATGGCTATCGAGCAAGTAGAGTTTTCGTTTACAGAATTCCTGTTAGAGTTTAAATCTTATTTTGCCTTCAAGGCGGCAGAAAAGAATATTCAATTTGACTGTAAAATCATTGGGGCTATCCCGGAGAAACTCAACACAGATCCTGTCCGACTCAAGCAAATTCTCGCAAACGTCGTCGGTAACGCCATCAAGTTCACCCATGTGGGCGGAGTCACTCTATTTGTCGAATTTCAGTTCCCTCACCTCGTGTTTACGGTGCAGGACACGGGTGTTGGCATTAGTCCTGAGCAAGCGATCAAGTTATTTCAACCCTTTTCTCAAGCCGACTCGTCGACCACTCGAAAGTTTGGTGGAACGGGTCTTGGCCTGGTTCTCTCGCGCAAACTCGCTCAACTTCTGGGGGGTGAGCTAGTTCTAGAGCAGTCAGCACCAGACCAAGGCGCCACTTTTGTCATCCGGGTCTCTCCCCATCTCCCAGAGAACGTCAAGCTCACCCAGGAGCTGAGCACTAACGACTCGAACGCTCCCACAGAGATGCCGGTCAAGATGCTCAATGGAATGAAGATTCTCATCGCGGAAGATTCGGTCGATAACCAGGAGCTGTTCTCATGGTATTTACAAACCACGGGGGCTCACATCGAGCTCGTTTCCGACGGCGCTCAAGCAGTGGACACGGCCACGTCTAAATCGTTTGATGTGGTTCTTATGGATATCCAAATGCCAGAGAAAGATGGACATCAAGCCACGCGCGAATTGCGAAAATCACATTTCACGAAGCCCATTATCGCTCTCACGGCTCATGCCATGAACGACGAGCGGATTCGTTGCTTTGAATCGGGATTTACAGATTTCTTAACAAAACCCATCAGTCGAGATCGACTTCTCCAAGTGTTATACCGTTACAGAATGCTCTAGAATACTGTTTTCACGGAGCCGGAGACCCAATAATTGACATTTAAGTCCACGTCGTCGCGATTAATAAATTTTTGCGTGACGGGTATTCCTAGTTCCATGGCTGCGATCACGTTTTTTCGAAATGGGATCGTGACTTTAGTCACGGCATTTAAATCCCAGTTGATTTGGGTGCCCCGATAGAATTGGTGACCATTTCCTTGAATGCTCGGATCTGTCGGAGACGCGTAATTGTTAAAAAGTTCGTACTTACCATCTCGCCCACTGACAGGTGCGCGAAGCCTGTAGTTGAAAAGTCCGCCCAAATTCAAATAAGGCCCCAACTGGTAACCGGTGGAAGCTCTCAATTGCACATCATCTCCGAGTGAGTAATCGTTATTATTTCGTCCCATACGAGCGGTTCCCTGTCCTCGCAATGTAGAGACCCATTCGGGTCGGGGTGCGTAGGTGTAACTCAATCCGGCGATCACATCAACCGTTCCTGATCCGGTCTGCATGTTGTAAGAGGCTCTCTGCGTGGGCACCGAACTAAAATATTTATCTACACTCCCTGTGGGTGCGGTTCCACCGATATCGTAAGTCCACGTGTGCCTCCCATTGGTCCACAAAGGACTGATGGCCATCAATCGCAAATCCCCTAACCCACTCACTTGATCTCGAAGTTTCAGATTTGCGCCGGCAGTTGTTGGCTCGTAGATCGTTTCGATGGTTGTCTCTAGATAAGGGACAAGAGCCACAAAGGTCCATCTGGGGCTAGCGAGCCAGGTGGCCCCGAGCAAATGCACGTTAATATTGGCGTTACCAAATTGATAGATGTTGGTGTTCGCCGCTTGGGATCCCTCAAGAGAGTAATTCATTGTATCGTACGAGAGGACATACTTGGGAGGCGCTGGGGGCTCAACGTTTGCGGTCACAGTGGCCTGTTGCCCGTGTCCCAAAGATATTGCAAAAAATAATGAGAAAAAGCTAAATAGAATCATGATCCCCCAACCCTTATCTAAGGCTTCTTAAGACCAAGATCGTCGTTTGTTGTCAACCTCTCTGCGATGTCGATTCGATAAAACGACTATTTTTTAAGTACGACACGGGCGTAACCCGTCTTTTCGGTTTTCACCAGGCTGACCGAACTCGGATCTAAAAGTTGAGCCACGGTGAGATTAGGACGATTGGGCTGATCGTTGACATCGAGAACTTTCATTTCAATGGCGTCGTCATCAAGCCGACTCAGCACAAATAGTTGATAACGAAATGGGTTTTCGAAACCTTCGGAGCTTCGTGTAAAGCCACAAGAGATTTTACCCAACTTTCGATCGACGATTTTTGATCGTGCGGCCGAGAGGAGAACCATCTGAGACCCTCGGTCGGCGGCATGATTGCTTCTGATGACACAGCCTGAGCCTTTGTCGGTGCTCCGAGACGAGGACAAATAGGAATCATTGATGACTTCTTGTTCAACCAAAAAACGGTGACTGTTGACAATAATCTCGGAGGCCGTCACTTCAACTTTGACATGCTCATTCTTCCAAGTTCCTTCGGGAAGCGAGTGACCCAAAGCCGTCGAATGGCCGAGCGAAATTGAAAGCAAAAAAATGAGCTTTTCCATGGTCATAGCCTAACTCCTGAGAGCGGTTTTCATTTATTTTGAATAACTAATGCAATAGGCTATAAACGAAGTAAAGGAGATTCCCTGGGGGCGTGTATTTTTAACGTGCTGAGAGCAGGAATTACTAGAAAAACCCACTCTAGAGTGCTAAAGGTAATTATCTCTTAAGATTGGTCGCTTGGCGCAGTTGGTAGCGCGTTTCCTTGACATGGAAGAGGTCACAGGTTCGAGTCCTGTAGCGACCACCAATTCTTTAAAATTTGCACTGGGAAAGATACGATCCAAATCGACCTTGGATCAACTTGATGTCGTTTATTTTTCGAGCTTTACCCGCGACTTCGATATCTTTACCGATCTCCGTAAACGCCGGGAATCCATAGCTGGCTCCCACACCTTTCATTCGATGCCCGATTTTTGCGACTAAAGAGAAATCCTCTTTTTTGATGGCCACTTCGAGTTCAGCGAAGTCGGCTTTCCGGCGCTTCATAAAATCTGGAATCATTGGTTTGAGATCTGCAGGAACTTCTATGGGAAACCGGCTATAGTCTTTGCTTGTAGAACTCATTTATACTCCGTGGTTAGTGCGCCGACGTTCTGTCGAATCGAATCTAAACATGATTGTAGAATCGGACTCGGGCGACGTCCACTCTCACCTTCCCCACTCCGCCATAGGTTTGTTTCCCCCAAAGAATTTAGACTTTAATCTAATCGGTACCCGGTACCTTTTGCGGAAGCACCGCTTCCGCAAAAGGTACCGGGTACCGATTTTAAGAATTCATTTTTCCAGATTTCGAAAAGGTTTTCGGGCGTCATGTCTGGGTCGTAATGGCTCACACGATCCATTGGAGAATTCGTCACGCCACAGGCGCGAATTTTAGAAAATTCAACAAGGTCATTGCGTACGTTAATGGCCAAGCCGTGACTTGTTTTTCCGTTTTTAATATTAAATCCGGCCGAACAGATTTTTCCAACGGATGTGAAAAGACCATCTTTTTGCGAATCAATTGTTATGTTACAGTTTTTAAGAGTTTGTGCAGAGACTTCAAGCATTGCCTCTACAAAATTTCTGACCGTGATGTTCATCGCTTTTAACGACAAGAGTGGATAAATCACCAGTTGTCCCGGATTATGAAGTGTCGCTTGTCCACCTCTTGTTGTTTTAACAACAGGTACGTCATGAGAGAGAACATCATCCGCGGATCCGCGGACTCCCAGCGTGATCACCGATGGGTGCTCGAGTCCTAATATGATCGGCAGCTGATCCGCATTTTCTGCCTTTAAATAGGACTGCTGGAGCTCCATCGCTACGCTGTAGTCTACTGTGCCGAGCCATAAAAATCTCGGGGGGTTGAATTCATGAAATTGAGCTGGAATCTGCACGGCTCAGTCTTATTTTATTTGACAAAAAAACACAAGAAACATGGAATAGGCCTACGTGAGCAGCCATAAAAAAGAAAACCCGCTTATTAATCTTCTCGCCAATGTCGTTGCCCCGGTTTTTATTCTCAATAAATTCTCGAGCAGCTATCCCATTCCAGCCCTGATTTTAGCTCTCTCTCTTCCGATCGGCTATGGAATCTGGAGCTTTATTTCCACCCGCCAGATGAACTACATCTCTGTGTTAGGGCTTGCCAATACGCTGTTCACCGGTGGATTTGCGCTTTTAAAATTCGAGGGCATTTGGTTTACCGTCAAAGAAGCCGCTTTCCCTTTTTTGATTGGCTGCTTCGTCCTGGGCTCGTCATTTACCAAAAAGCCTTTTCTCAAAATGATGTTGGTGGATACCGGCGCTCTTAATATGGAAGAGATCGACTCCCACCTTCACGCGACCAACAAGTGGCCCCAGTTTTTACAAATCATAAAACGCTCGACTTTCTTTTTTTCTCTCACGTTTTTCTTAAGTGCGGCTTTAAATTTTGTACTCGCATTTCGAATATTCAAACACATTCCAATGGAACTTCCAGAGGCTCAACGCAGTGAAATTCTCAATAGCCAAATCGCTGAAATGACTTGGATGGGATACGCGGTTATTTTTATTCCGTCGATCGCGCTTTTCTTTTTGATCATGTACTACTTTTTTAAGAAGACATCCCAACTCACTGAGATTCCCATGGAAAGACTTGTTAAGTCTTAAAATGTTTAAGTATCTTTTCGATCACCCAGTCGGGAGCATCTAAGGCCATCTCATGTCCTGCGGACTCATGGATTTCAATAGGAACCTCCCAGTGGCGGGCGATGGTCTTCGAGCAACGAAAACTCACCATATTGTCCGCTTCGGATGTTAACACCAACACCGGCACTTTCGGCTTCTGCTCTGGCGCTTCGTAAATGGCGGCCGCCGCAAGCTGTTTAAAGAAATTCATCGCTGACACGGGACGCTCAAGAGCGATCTGAGCCCACTTTTTTGCAACCTCGTCTTTTCGTTCCGACGGGAGTTGGCTCACCATATTGAGGATCTCGCGTTCGCGGGCCACCGGACTGTGCGCCGTCGCTGCTTTATAAAAATGGATGAGCGCCTCTGTCTGCAAACGTTGAAAGATTCCCGAGAAATTTTTAAAACTCGAATTGATAAGAACCATTCCGTCATAATCTTCTGGATGGAGATAAACCATTTCGCTAGCGACCATTCCTCCGAGGGAAATGGCCACGAGAATTCTCTTTTGGCCACTCTTTCTTTCGGGCAATTGAGAGTGCACAAACTCTGCAATCCCATGAATGGTCATCGGACTCGAAAGACGATAAAATTTTCCAGCGCCTGGCAAATCTAAACCCAAGACTTCCGATTCGGGATCCCTAATTTGAAGCTGCTGTTTAAAGTCTTCCCAATGTGCTTGCTCGCGACCTAATCCTCGAATCAGAATCCACTGACGCTTCATCATGATGCTTTTCCTTGGTACCAAGCTGTCATCGCGGCCTGGAGATGATTCTTTTGCTCTTCGCTGGTCAAATTGGTCCATCGTTTTGGCGAAGAAACGGCGCGAATTAAAAATTCAACCAAGTTCTTGTGCCGACGAAGCATTCGTCGGGCGCGGTGAGGACTCATCGGATTAAAGATTCCCAGAGGATTAAAAATTTGTAATGGGTTTTTGCGAATCCAAACCCAAGAGCCCATTTCCAAAGTGAGTGGAACAAAAATTTGCTCGGGCTGTTTCGTTTTTTCGAATTCCATAAGGAAATAATCCCAAACATCACCGTGGGTGGTGTACTGTTGAGCTTGAGGCTCAATAGTGTAAACGTGATGCTGATAAGTATTGTCCATCAATTCTTTAAGAGCATGCATCTGAGTGAGATAGGGGAATGGTTTTTTTGAGTACGCCCAAGGAAACCACAGACGATCTTTAATTCCAAAGCCGGAGTGCACGTCCAACGCAATGGTCACCTTGGAAGGAAAAACTTTTTCTCGGACCAGACGCCAAAGCGCTTGATTCTCGATCTCCATAAAGTCATTACTGCCTCGAAAAAAAGGCAATCGAGGAGAGATTCGATGCCCCCCATAGAGAAACTGAGATTTTTCCTCGGACTCCACCGGCGAATTCCGCATCAAATCCACATCGTTCCCATTACTTCGCGACATACGATACATGCCCACAGGATTCATAATCGGAATAAAAATAATACGACAGTTCGCAAGTGTGTTCTGAAAATGCTCGTCCCACATGAACGATCGAGCCATGGAGCGTAAAACCGATATTAAAACCTGCGATCCAATGCGCTCGAGACCGTGAACTCCACCGGTGAGCAATAAGCACGGCTTGGTCAGATCCTCACTTCCCATACTGATCGAATACAAAGGGAACTCGAAGCCCTTGTAAGGGAGCGATGTCAGCGTTTCGATTTTAGCGTAAGGCGCCAGCTGTGCGATGACCTCTTCAAGATCCTTGAGCTCTGGTAATCGTTTATAAATCGGCTCTCGGTCTTTTAACGGAAGATTCATGGTCAGTCGTCCTATCGTCTTATGATACGGTGTTAATTATCTCTTCTGACATTTTACACACCAAAAAGTGCTTCGGCCAGCGACAACTTTAACTTTAATCAACTCCCGACAGACTTTACATTTTTCCCCGGCTCGTCCATAGACAAAATGCTCGTCTTGATAGTAGCCCGATTCGCCCTCGCTGCTCGTAAAACTCGATATAGTGGATCCGCCTTTTTGAATGGCTTTCTTTAAGACTGTTTGAATCGCGGAGACCAGGATTTCGAATTGCTCTTTTTTGATTTTTCGCGCCTGGACCAATGGCGAAATTCCTGACTTGAACAAAGCCTCGGCGGCGTAGATATTTCCTACCCCCACCACCACTCTTTGATCCATCAGAAAAGTTTTAATCGTGGTGGTTTTTCTACGAGAGGCCTGATGAAGATAACTTGCGGTCAAATCTTTCGAGAGCGGCTCGGGACCTAAAGACTTCCAACGTCGGTCGACCCGCATTTCCTGCGGCGAAAGGATTTCGAAAATTCCAAAACGCCGGGGATCGTTGTAGATCAAGTGGATATTCTGACTTAAAACAATTTCTACATGATCATGAATGTGCTCTCGAACACCCTGACGCCAACTTCCCGTCATTCCTAAGTGAGAGACGATAAAGTCACGCTCAAGTTCGATGAGAATATATTTAGCTCGACGAGAGATCGACTTAATTTTTTGCCCGCGCAAACGGTCCACTTTCTCTAACGGAAGTCTCCCCCGAATATTTTCGCGATAGAAAAGAATATCTTCGACCAAGGATTCTTGAGGAATGATTTTGTTGAGACCGCGACAGACGACCTCAACCTCGGGCAGTTCAGGCATAGGACTATTTTCTATATGGCTTTGAAGGAGATGTATAGGCCTGATTTGTGAGAATTAAATCATCATCCATACAATGAAGATATGGGTCACATGATGAATCATTTGATCAAAACCGAAGACCCGCCAGAATACACTTGTATGGACGTTGTTAAAACGACCCAAGTAATTGGGGCTCGAGCGAAAACGATCCATCGCAAAGTGAACGGTGAAATCGACGACAGACAACCACCACATCGATGGCTTAAATATTAGGCAAATAGCCAAGGTCATTAGACCGTGAACTCCACAATGAGTGGCCAGTGGATAAATGAAATTCCATCCTACACGGTCTTTCTTGAGCATATAATTGTTTTGGAAACAAAAATCCGCGAGGAAGTGCTTCACTTGGAAAACTAAAAATAAAATGAAAACGAAATCGATGGGGGCGAAGCTCATGGAGCCTTCTCAATTCCGTACTCCCGATTTTTCATGGGAACCGCGATCTCTTCATAGAGTTGTCGTGCAGCACGGGAGATTTCGGCAAAAGCTTGCTCTTGTTTTTTTCGGTCTGCATCTCGATTTTCCACTTTTTTGAGATACTCGGGAAGAAGATGATCATTGCCGTAAATGGGACGTTTAAATGAAGCTCGAGCACGCTCGAGGCGCTCCTCGTAGTCTCGGCGCTTTTGCTTTTGAGCGTCAGAGGTTTTTAGGCGTTCAGCGTTACTCGCCTCGCGGCGCTGGGTCCACTCCTGAAAACCCTTTTCTTTACGTCGATAGGCGGCCTCTGACATTGGTTCCGCGCTCAAAGGAGAAACTCCTAGGAGAGCCGTCAGAATCACAATGTAAAACGCAGATGTTTTGAGCATCATCACCTCGTTCCATTATCGGCACATGGCTCAATAAATTGTAGTATTAAACCCTCGACAAAACACCAGCTCTACCGCTAAATTCGACAGCTCTGGACTATCGTGCAAGTCGCACTGGTCCTAAATATGAGGGTATTTATGATGGATGTTTTACTAGCCCTTGCTGTCAGTTCGGCAAGTTTTTTAATCAAAGCCATAATCGTTGTAGCCGCCATTCTTATCGTCATGGCATTTGCGATGAAAAACAAAGATACCGATTCCATTTCCGTAAAAGATCTCAATAAAAAATTTAAAAATTATAAAAATCTGATGATGGCCGCCCTTCTTGATAAAAAGAAATTAAAGAAGGAACTTAAACTTCAATCCAAAGCCGATAAATCCCTCGCTACCGAAGATAAGCCAACCACTTACGTGATTCATTTTAAAGGTGACGTGAAGGCTTCAGCGGTCGATTCTTTACGTGAATCGGTCACCGCAATTTTAACTGTGGCTAAAGAGTCTGATGAAGTAGTTTTGTGTTTAGAAAGTCCTGGAGGAATGGTGCACGGCTATGGGCTCGCCGCCAGCCAACTTCAGCGACTAAAAGAGGCACGCCTTCGCCTCACCGTTTGTGTCGACAAGGTCGCGGCCAGCGGTGGTTATATGATGGCTTGTCTGGCCGATCAGATCATCGCGGCACCCTTCGCTATCCTAGGTTCTGTGGGCGTTGTGGCCAATGTTCCGAACTTTAATCGCAAACTTAAAAATAATGATGTGGACTACTATCAAATCACTGCCGGCAAATACAAACGCACAATCTCGATCCTGGGCGAAATCACGCAAGACGGTTTAGAGAAGTTTAAAGAAGAGCTAGAAGAAACACACGTTCTCTTTAAGAATCACGTCAAAAAGTTTAGGCCTCAAATCGATATCGAAAAAATTGCCACCGGCGAACATTGGTATGGAGAACAATCCCTTGAGCTCAAACTGATCGATAAACTCGGCACGAGTGATGATTATCTGCTCACTCAGAGCGCGACCCGTCAATTGAAAGAAGTCGAATACAAAATTAAAAAAGGTTTAAAAGATAAGTTATCTGATGGTCTTGTGGGAATCTACGAAAGAACTCTCGATTTTATGATGGATCGGAACCAATCCTTTTTTCACTAAATTCACGGACATAAGCAATGCCATCCGCGCGGACTTAACACCGACTCCACCGGCACGCTTTTGCGGTAGGCAATGTAATTTGGTGGTTCCCATAACGGAAGCTCTTCTCCGTCCGCAACGCTGATTAATGACGGTCCCCAAAAGTTCTTAACGATTCGTTTTACGATAAATCCACTTTGAATTAAAAAATTTATGGCCGCGGATTTATGGCCGCTAAAATCTTCGAAAAGCACCATTTTTGTTTCGCTCAAAACTCGGTGTCCGCCCTCAAACACCGCGAGCTCATGACCTTCGACGTCGATTTTGATCAGATCGATTTTTTCACTCTTAAAAACCTCGTCGAGAGTTTGTGTTCGAATCTTTAAACATTCACTATCTTTTTGCGCTTCGAGAGACGCCACTCCCTCATTTTTTGCGAAATCTTTCGGGATAAACAGAACGCTGTCTCCGGCTTTGTTTGAAAGTGCGATATTGTGGAGGGTGCAGTTGTCGGTCTTAGAAATATTATGTTTCAACTTTTGGAAGATTTCGGGATGCGGTTCAAAACTAAAGACTTTTCCCTGAGATTCCACCTTTGCGCTCAGGAGTAAAGAGAAGTATCCGACGTTAGCACCGATATCTAAGACTCGCATTCCCGGTTCCGCCAATCTCCATAAACACTCACTGAGACTAAGGTCATACACTCCAAAATGAAAAAGTGATTTTCCGATGGTCTCCCGGGGATTCACCAAGATCTCACCTCCCCAAGGGAGAGTCACTCGACCTTCGTGCGGAGGCTCTTTCCACAAGTAGGATATACGTCGAGGAATCTGTCGCGGATTAAATAGATATTCTGGCTTTTTTAGTATTCGAGTGAGCATAAATCCTAAATAAAATTGAACAATTTGCCGAAAAACAAACGATGCTGATACGAGTTTTCACATACCTTATTCTGATTCTAGTCCCGATTTGGGCTCAGGCTCAACAGTATGGTGACTCCTTTATGAATAAACCTCGACTTCTTTCTTTAGATGCGAAGTATTCAATGTATGATGATGTTCAAAATGATCCCAACCAACCCCGAAAAGAAATCGCAGATCAGGTCGCCGTCAGTGCGAATATCCGCTTCTATAGAATCTTTAGTTTGTGCGCGCTTTTCAATCAGTCTCTCGACAGTGAGGTCGATCAAGTTCGATCCTTTGGCTTAGGTTTTCGTGTGGATCTGCCCGGTATTTTCTTTTTGGGTGGATCACCTACGGAGCTTATTCGCAAACGAAAGCGCCGGGATATCAACACGTATTTCCAATGGTCCAAACTCCAAGTTCAAGAGCCCGCCGCCGAAAAGTATGTGGCTGATCGCATGGCCTTTGGTCTCGATGGATTTATTACCGGCGATTTTTATTTAAATTTTGAAGTGGCTCTTTATTCTCACCAGGGAAATCAGTTTTTCTCCCCCGGCGTAGGAATAGGTTATGAGTTTTAGGGTGAATTCATCATCGAAAGCAGACTAAAATAAAGTGAGAGATAATGACAGAAACTAACAAGAAAATACCAATGAAAAATAAAGTCCAAGAGCTTTCGGACCGTCGTGCATTTATGTTCGCCGCGATTGAAGTCCTTCGCGCTAAAAAAGCATTTCTGATTCTCACATGTACGCTGGCCGTCACTGGGACCTTCTTAGGACATTACACTCAAAAAACTGAATACAGCACCTCGGCCACTCTTTTTGTTCAATCCATCGAAGAACCTACGGCCGCTGAATATTTATTAAACCAACATGTTGGGCGAGCGGCCAAATCCGAGCGCATCGAAACTTATATGCGTTATTTGAGCTCCGACACCTTCTTCCTCTCTGTGGCTCAAAAAATTAAGTTTCATCCCGACTACGCAAATCTTAACTTCACCTCAGTTCAGAACCAATCGATCTTGTCGGTCGGGTTTTGGAAGAACCTGATGGCTGGACCGACAGAGAGTAAAGATATCGAACTTTCAATTGATGATATCGAAGGTCGTGTGAAACAAATGGTTTCCTACGATAGCGACTATAGCCACTTCGTTTACATCAAAACAAAAACCCTAGATCCGCGGACGGCCCAAGTGGTCGCTAACGTCATCGCTGAGGAATTTGTATCCATGACGAATGCCCGAGGTCTAGAAGAAATTGAGCACATTCAGGCTTTCGTTAAAGGAAAACTTGAAGAGACTCAGGAACGCCTTAAAACGAACGAAGTGGAATTGATCGACTTTAAAAAGAAAAATAGTATTATTTCGACCGACACTAGCTCCAGTCTGTTGGCTGATCGTTATACCAAAATTGCATCGGAACTTGAATCTTCTAAACTTCAATACGAAGAGAATCAAAAGCTTCTCGACTACTTCGAAAAGGGTCAAAAATCAAATATCGAAAGTATTTCCGAGAATCCTAAAGAACTTAACGGGGTTAAAGAGACATCGATTGTCCTTCAGAGAAAACTTGAGCAGCTCAAAAGACAAAAGAGTGTGATCCTTGCTCAAGAGGATAAATCCCAAGAATGGCGCTTAGAGGCCCTCGATAAGGAAATCAACCGCACGGCTCAAGCCTTTCGTCATTATGCGGGCAAGCTTAATAATGAAAGTATTTTTGCGTATATGAATCCGCAAAAAATTCAAATGAAGATCAATGAGCTTAAAGAAGAAAACCAAATTCTCAAGAGCAAGATCAGCACGCACACTAAAGCTATGGCCGAAATTAAGGAGCAGGTGGAAAACATCCCATCTATGGCTCAAAAACAATTCTTTTTCGAAAACAATTTAAAGCTCGAAAACGAAAACTATACGAACCTAAAAAATAAACTGATGGAACTAGAAATCCAAAGACTCTCTTTAAAGAAAGAGATTCGCGTCGACCAAGCCGCAAGTCTACCCGGCGCAGTTCCCAAAGGGTCTTTAACGCTAAAGCTCCTTTTTTCATTTTTCGCCTCTATGCTATTTGGTGTTGGGATCATTATTGGAATCGAAGCCATTGATCCGACCATCAAGCACCGCTCCGATCTCGGTGAATGCGGCGTTGAGTTTATCGGCGACATCCCACTTATCCCGGAGATGAACTCCGGTCCTAAAAAGACATTTAAGGCTTCGCATAAACTGGTCTGTCTCAATACGCCAGAGTCTCTCGAGGCCATGGCCTTTAAATACATTCGTGCGCGAATTGAATCGATGCGCTACAAGTTTAAAAAAGAGCACCAGGTGATCAGTATTTCGAGCAGTGCGGTTCACGATGGAAAGTCTTTCGTGACCGCGAACTTAGCGGTCAGCTTGTCGCAGTTAAAACGAAAAACTTTACTTATCGATTGCGATTTACGTCGGCCCTCTCAGAACTCCTACTTTGAAGTCTCACCGCAGTTCGGCTTGGTTGATCTCTTGGATATGAAGAAAAATCTCGACGAAGTGCTCATGAAAGACACGCTACCCTATCTTGACTATCTCCCCGCTGGATTTTGCTCGCAGAACTCAACGGAATATATAAGTTCCGAAAAATTTAGAGCGCTGATTTCCTACTTGAGAGATCAATATGATTACGTCATTATTGATACGCCTCCCACCTTTGCGGCGGTAGATGCCTCGGTTTTGGCCGCTTTTAGCGATATACCGATTCTCATTTGTAACTTCCGCGAAACCAAAAAGCACGAACTGCACGAAGCTTACAGTCAGTTGCTTCAGGTCTCCTATAAACAGGTTTATGGAATCATAAACAAGGCTATTTTGAGCACCACGCGCTTCCACTACTACGGTTATCACAGCTATAGTAAGTCTGAGAAAGCGAATGTCGGCTCTTTGTCTAGTCTGAGTGAAAACTCCTCCGATATCCAAAAATTTCTTGATAATCTAAAGACGAAATCAAGTTAATTTTGGATCGCGAGGCTCACCTTGTTTAGACATCTTTTAATCACCGTATTGCTGGCGCAAGTGACACTTAGTCCTTTTCAAGCTCAAGCCAAAGAGTTGGTCTCAAGCTTTGATCTCCTCCAGGGAGATGCATTTAAAACGTACGCCGATGGAAACGAGTTTATGTCAGGCCGCGAACCCGGCGTTGTCATGATGAAGGTCAATCTGTGGGGAGCCGTTAAAAAGCCTGGAATTCATCACATCCCCGTGAAAACTGATCTGATCTCTTTACTCTCCTACGGTGGTGGCCCCAATGATAATGCCGCGATTGAGGATGTCACGATTAAGCGAAGTTTGGGGAATAATCGCCAAAAGATTATAGATATTAACCTCGCTCAAGTGATTCATGGCTCTCAGACCTATGATCTCACTCTTCAGCCCGAAGACATTGTCGTTATTCCGGCAAATAAGCCGATCATTAATCAAGACACCTACATGATCGTGACAATCATCGCGACCATCGCTACGACGGCCCTTTCGGTCGTTCTTTTGAGTAAACAGGATTAATCTTAAAAGACTATTTTCTAGCGATCGCGATGAGATTATCGCTGTATCTTACACCCTTTAGCGCACCGAGCGATAATTTTTGCCAGGTCCATCGACTGAGCTTAGGAACCATTCCCATATCGGTAAAATCAAAATCGACGCTTGTGAAACCCACCTCGTGAAAAATTCTCTCGAGATCTAAACGATTCAGTGAAGTGATATGAGCCGGATAGGAGGAATCAGTGAAAGAAACGAAATGCCCGCGAATTACATAGGATATCATCGCCCGCCAACTCTCGTTATTGGGGGTTGTGAGGATCAAATAACCTCCAGGCTTAAGAATATTGTAGATATCACGCACGATGTGCCTAGGATTCTCCATATGTTCAATCACTTCTACACAAGTCACGACATCAAACTGCTGACTTTCTAACTTTAACTTATTATTGAGATCCTGAACATACCAACTCACTCCATCGATGTGATTTTGCATCAAATCAATCCCGTGAAGTTCAAATTTTAAATCCGACTGAGCCATGAGCAGTTTTAAAAAATCACCCCGGCCTGCGCCAAAGTCGAGAAGATGTCCTATCTGAAGCTTAAGCTGACGAAGTTTACTCATCACTTTATCGTAGATGACAGAACTACTGATGCCTTGACTGTGTTGGGAGGCCTCTTCTCTGTGAATTTCCAGCGGAGTTTTCAATTGTTCCATGACTATTGAGTGTAATGAATCCGTTGACGGAAGCAAGATTGTTTTTCTCCCGAGACAGTGTTTGAATAGGATGATGATCCGCGTTCTCTATGTTTGCCCTTCGACAGGAATCGGTGGGGCTGAGACCTTTATCAAAAGCACATTTCACGGGCACGACCCCAAAGTCGTTAAGCCTCACTATCTTTTATTTTCGCAAGGCCCCCTCTTTGATTATTTAAAAGCTCATGGAGCCAACGTCGAAACTCTCAAAAAGCGACCAAGACTCTCTCGCCCCTTCTCGGTCTTCGCTGCTCAAAAGGAAATTCGACAGCACATAGAAAAGAATGAGATCAACTTGGTTCATTCGACGATGGCTTACGGAGCGCTTTTTAGCTTCCTTACTCCGAGGAAATGCCATCACGTTTGGTTTCAACACGGTCCCGCGTCGGGATGGCAAGATACTTTGGCCGGGATCCTTCCTCATCAGGGATTGATCACGAATTCTCGATACACTTCCGAGACTCAAGCACGACTCGAGAGACCATTTTCGTTTTTTGTTCCACAACGACGCACGATGATTCTCAACTTAGGCGTTTCGTCTTCGGTCCCCTTGGAGACCGAAACTACGGCATTAAGAAATTCTCTCATCTCGGAGCATGGTCTTTCTCAAAACACGATGATCGTGGCAATGGTCACTCGAATACAGGATTGGAAAGGGATCCATATCTTTGTCGACGCTTTGAGAGGACTTCAAGAAAAATACAGTCGAAGTCAGATCTTTGGAATCGTCTGGGGAGAACCCTTTAGCGGCAGCGATGAGTACTATAAACACCTTTTGGATCAAGCTCAAGGTGTGCGAATCCATTTTGCCGGCCACGCCGCCAATGCGCGACTGGCAATGTCGGCTTGCGATGCCGTCGTTAATGCATCTGTCCAACCAGAACCTTTTGGCTTTTCACTGATCGAAGCGATGAGTGTGGGTGTCGTGCCCATTGCCGCCAATTGGGGCGGACCCAGTGAAATTATTACGGATCAATATGATGGTTTACTTTTTAAACCCCATTCAGCCCTCGATCTTGCAATAAAAATCGAAAGCCTACTGACAACTCCAGAACTTTTAAATCGTCTAAAGACGAATGCGGTGGACACTTATAAGAAGAAATACTCTCTTCAGCAAATGATGCAAAATCTAGAGGCTTTTTATCAAGCCTTACTTTCTGCGAAGCCGAGCGAGAAATGAGTTTAATTTATCTTTGATGAGGTGTTGCGTCTCTTGCTTGAGCAAAAGAAAATAACCCCCAGTTGAAAACAAAAGAGTGAGGAGCGCCCCCGAGGTCACAAGTCCCGTCCAAGAATGAAGCACCGGGAATCCCCAAATCTGCATAAATCCAATGGCGATAAAAAACGGCGGCAACATGGGTCTCATCCAGGACAAGGTAATGACCTTTAGGCTGATCCCAAACGTCTTAGACATCAACAACGTCTTCCACCATAGACTCACCAGAACCAAGCTAATGAGAGTCCCATAGAGAGGACCTAAAAAACCCAAGGATCGAACCAGAATGAGAGACACTACAACATTAACACCCGCATGAACGAGATTGACGCGCACAAGCTTATTCGCCAGATTTGTCGCCGAAAAGCACCACGACCAAAAACTGAGAACACCTAAAAAAGCGGCATTGATCGCGGTGATGTTCGACACCCAAACCCCGGCAAAAGTGGAGGAGCCCGTCCATAAAGTCACAAAGCTCGGATTCAGCAGGCAGGTGATCGACAGGGTTACCCCGGAAAAATAAGCTAACATTTCGGTCAATTGAATCACTCTCGCATTAAAGACTTCCGTTTTCTTCTGATAATAAAGTTCACTGAGCGCAGCCCATGAGGAGTTCCCCACCTGAAGGAGCTGCTGTTGCATCATGCTGGTGGCTTTTTGGGTGATAAAGAACGGGGTCACCATTTCCGCACCCATAGAAATGGAAACAATAATGTTATCCGAGAGGAGTGAAACCCGACCGCAAAGCTCGCTGATAAAATGACTCAATCGCTGGCGTTTAAGAACGCGCTGGTTTTCAATCGATTCGGAATTGGAGAATAAATCCGAAAAAATATTATTGGCATAAATGAAGTAAATCGCTAAAGAGATAAATAAACTCACGACGTAAGACACCGCTTGACCTGGAAGTCCATAACCAAAAATAGCGGCGGCAGTGGCCATACTGAGGTAAGAGATATTAAATATCACCAAAATCACACTAACGACATAACCCTTTTGGACACTCTCAAGGTAGGCTCTAAACACCTGACTCAATAAAAACAATAAAGATACCGACATTAACAATGCCGACACCCTCAATTCCATCTTCACCGCCTCAGACGCAGGAATAAGAAAATCAATAGAGAGGTAGAAACAGATATAGGCAAGAATTTGCAGGACGAAAACAACAAAGTAATTCTTGTAAATCAGGCGCAGTGATGCCGTGAGACTTGCCGAACCTTCCGCGGCGGATTTCGTGAGCAATGCTAAACTCGCTGAGTACAAACCCAACTCAAAAATTCCGATATGAGATATCCAATCCATAAGAATACGGAAAGCTCCGAAACGCTCTTCTCCGAGATATCGCAAAAGTATAGGGGTACTCAGTAACCCTAAAGCAATTCCAATAAAGTTTCTCACGAAACCAAACATAAAGTTTAAAACAGTGCGATGCGCTCTCACCTCTTGAAGTTTAAACAGTTTCACAGAGAATAACAAAGGCCACCTTAAGACGTAGCTAGACCAATATCCAGTCTTTCAATTGAACATACTCTGCCTCTTCCTGTCGCCGTATTCTATGCAGATGAAGCCCTTAAAGATCGCTTTTAACGCACGAATTCTCGCTACAAATTCACTGCGGGGTTGGAGTCGCTACACTTACAATCTGCTTCTCGAGTTAGCGAAGACCGAACATCAAGTCTATTTACTCAGTGATCAATCCATCAATCCGCAATTTGTACCGGAAAGTAAAAATATTCATCTTTTGATTGAACCGGCCACCTCTTACATTCAGTGGGAACAGTGGACTCAGAATCGCTTGTGTGAAAGCGTTGGAGCCGATGTTCTGCACGGACCCACAAATTACGGAATTCCTTTTTTTGGAAAAACGAAAAAAGTGCTCACCATCCATGATGCGATCGAGAAGTCGTTTTATGACCCCAAGAAAAGCTTCTTAGAAAAATTAAGACCGACTTATCTTAAAATGCGTCAACTGAACTCTTTGTCGCAAAAAGCAGCGGATCGAATCATTACGGTGAGCCACCATGCCAAACACGATATTCATAAAACTTATGGAGTCCCTTTAGAAAAAATTCAGGTGATTTACGAAGCTGCCGATCCTCAGTTTAATCCAAAGGCGGTGCTTCCTTGGAGGGACCTCGTCAAAATAATCCCGCGACTCATGGAGAACTATTTCTTCTACGTAGGAGGCCTTGAAGAACGAAAAAACATCGGTCTCCTCTTACAAACGTTTGCCCTTCGCCAAAAGAAAGACGAACAACTTTTGATTTCTGGCGGAGACCCCCTATGGATTCATCACTATGAGCAAAAAACAAAAGATCTTCAGCTGAGTGATCAAGTTTTTTTTACGGGACCTGTGGAAGAGGCACTGATGCCCTCCCTTTATCGCTACGCTCGCTGTTTTCTTTACCCTAGTTTATATGAGGGTTTTGGGTTACAGGTCGTCGAATCTTTGGAGATGGAAACTCCAGTTTTGTGCGCGAACACCACGAGTCTCATCGAAGTTTTAGGAGACAGCGAATGTGGATTCTCTCCTCACTCGCCTCATGAGTTATCTCTCCTTATGGATAAAATAAATCAGCAAGACTTCTACCTCCGCAAAAAACAATTCGCCAAAGAGCGAAGTCAGCACTTCTCTTGGAAGAAAACCATCGACGAGACTCTGAGAGTTTATCATGATGTTGTGAATGAGGTTTAAAATGCCCCCTTCAGGCTCTGTCTGTCAATTTTTACTTCAAGCTTTAAATCAGGACCCAATCACTCACCTCCTGTCTACGGAAGAAGAAGCCCAACTGCAACACCTGGTGAATGAACATAAGATCGAAGGCTACATTCTCCCCTATCGTCACCAACTCAAGTCCCCGCGACTCATCGCTCACCTTGAAGCCGTCGTCAAAAAAAACACTCTACAGAATTTGATTCTCAAACAAAACTGGATGGAAATTCAAAAGGAATGCGAAAAAATCAACATCACTCCGTCGGGTTTCAAGGGCATTGATCTCATTCAGTGGCTTGTATCTCCTGGATCTCGACCCCTGACCGATATTGACGTGTATGTTGAACCTCAGTATTTCTCCGACGTCTCAAAAGTTCTGCAACGACTCAATTACCAAGCCGTTGATGAGTCGAAGTGGTTTGCTAACGCTCACAAATCGACTTTTAAGTCGATAGAAGGACTTATTGAGACGACCGTGGAAGTTCATACTCAACTCTTTTACAA
The DNA here is from genome assembly GCA_019750295.1 of Bdellovibrionales bacterium. Taxonomy (NCBI): domain Bacteria; kingdom Pseudomonadati; phylum Bdellovibrionota; class Bdellovibrionia; order Bdellovibrionales; species Bdellovibrionales bacterium. Next base: position 101,409 of record JAIEOS010000020.1, read on the forward strand.
TCAAGCAGTTTCGACCCAGTGGCGATTTGAGAATCGTTCTCACGGTTCATCTTTAGTTCCCGCAGATCAGGTTATATATTTGTCCTATCACCTGGCGCACCAACACACCTTCCTTAAATTGTTCTGGCTTATGGATCTTGTTCGATTGACCCAAAGTCATCCGAATGTTTGGAACGAAGAGCTTTTTCTTCGAGCGAAATCGTTAGGGGCTTTTCAAGCGGTTATGAGTGTTGCTTACGTCTTAAACTGTTTCTTCAAATCGGGAATTCATCTCCCGCCGGCGAAAATTAAGGCTCGACCGTGCCTGACTTGGGAATTTTTAGTCTCTCCAGAGGCGTATCGTTGGCGATACTATACGGCAAAACATTTGCTGAAAGACTCTTTTGCTGAAAGTCTCACCTATGATCTAGGATGGGTAAAACACCGCTGGAGTGGACTATTGTCGCCAAAATCGATTGATCGAACCTAAAAAGTAGACGCCGATGCGACTAAGTCCTCGAACCGGACGCCATTGAGACAGCCGCATTTGTCTTTGTAAAAAACAAAAAACAGAAAGCGCCCAAAATTTTTCAAAGCGCGAAATTTTTCCGTTTTGAATTTTTCCTTGGATCTTACCCCAGACTTCGATGTTGTTATAAATCTCTAGCTGGTAGGTCCAATCTCCTTTAAAAAAATAATTATTCTTGGTCTGACCTAGGAAACGATGGCACACCCACTCCCCGTTAGGGCAACGGTACAGAAAAATCTCTCCGATTTGATCCTGATCCGAAAGAGCTCGGGGTTTTTCAAACATATCCACTAGAAGCTGATCGCCCGAGCGAAGATACGGGAACATACTACTGCCACTGAGAGGGATCGGCGTCATTTACGTGCTCGCTTCAAAAACTTCTTTTTTAACTTCGGCTAATGTTTTTGTAAAACATCCCACGGCGGTCGCATCTCCACCCTCGTTTTTAGCCATACCGGGGCAATGATCACAAAAAGAAATGAGATCGTCGGAAATATTTTTAAGATCCTTGTTTTTCATGTGACGCCATCGATCCACTTGAGACGCATGCCATAGTTCTGCAAAGGGAGACTGAGTGAGGTTGCCGAGGGGCTCACGGATTTCAATGCAAGGCAGAAGCTCTCCATAGGCCGTCACGGCACACTTACCTTTGCCGGCATTACAAACATAGTTGTCACCCGTTTCGGGATTGGGTTGAGGCAATCCTTTTTCCCAGCGCCGCGCTTTCTCACTAAAAAAATATTTTAACTGCTCTCGACTGGCCCGCATTAACTTTGGCGAACTATCGCCATTCAGCTTAGGGGTAATCATGGGGTCCATCTTAAGATTGTAGTTACGATTCACACACCAATCTTCTAATTCAAAAATGGTGTCTATGTTTTCTTTGGTCAGGAGAGCATTTAACGAGATATCTAAGCCCGCTTCGCGACAAAATTCGATCGCTCGAACGGTCTTTGCGTGAGAGCCTCGAACTTTTGTCATGCGATCGTGAATTTCCGGGGAATGGCTGTAGAGACTCAAAGTGACATTGTTCATTCCTAGATCTTTAAGCCTTTGTGCCGTCTCCAGGGAATTAATTTTTAGCCCATTCGTAATCATCGAGGTGTGAAACCCGAGCTGGCTGGATCGCTCCATGATGGGCCAAAAGTAAGGACTCAGCATCGCTTCGCCCCCCATCAGGATCAAAAACAATGTTCCCGCAGTTCTTAATTCTTCAAGAATATGCAGCCAGTCGTCTAATTTTAACACTCGCTGAGCATCGTCCTCGAAAGACTCAAGATAACAATGCGTGCATCTCTCGTTGCAACGATTGGTCAACTCGAGCGAGGCCTGTAAGGGGATCCACTTTTGACTGCTCAGAACACGAAACTTATCGAGCAATGTGGCTTTTTCTAAAGACATTCCACCAAGCCCTCTTTTTGGAAATCACTCATCAGTTGTTCGATTTCCATATGAACGGAGGTCGGAACGTCCTCGAATTCATCAAAAACTGTGGTTATGATTTCAGAGAGCTGTACCTGACCATCAAGTTTTTGCCACACAAAAGACGCCACTTCATTCAGCTCGTGAACTTTCTGATTTTTGGGATGGATAATAATCACCTGATCATCGATTCGCTGCCACGGCAACTTTTCTTTGCGTCGATAAATACTCATATAGAAATCTCCGTCGTTTTGCGGTCAGCACTGAGCTTTAAAAATATCTGCGGCCAAATATCGGGCTCAATGGCGAACTTTAATTCGTAATGTAAACTGTTTTGGCTGGCGAGAGTCACCAGGGATACAATTTTCGCCATTTTTTCTTCGTCGATCTGATCCCAAAAAACATTCGCCACCGACTGATACAAATGCTTGGCAAAAAGGGGCTGGGTTAACTCACTAATTTCAAAGAACTGTGCTTTTTTAAGCCAAAAGAATCCGCCGACCTCATACCAGTTGTTATACTCTTTAGGATTGGAAACACTTTGGCCGAGAGCTCCCGCCTGAGCCCAGCACTTTCCATCTTCAATTTTAAGCACATTCATATCGTCGCCGAGCACACGAGATCTTGGCGCGAGACTGGCAATCGTTGACTTTCCAGCACCCGACGGCCCTAAACAAAAATAAGCTTTATGACCGGGGCCAATCACACAGGAACTGTGGATTAAGAGCTTTCCCTGCTCTACAAAATGCAAAGGTATTAACCATCGTAAAAAATTATAAAAACCATCTGCGAGAGTGTAGGGAGCGATGAGAAAAACTTTTTTATTGTCCACGACAGCAACAAAATCCCGATGAAGCGCGATGGTTCGACCGTTCTCTTGGTAAGTTTCACATTCAAAACGAGGCTCATCCTCCCAGTCTTCCGGCGTCCAACCCCATTTTTCACTATCCACCCACTCGATCTCGTACAACGGCTTTTGATTTTGCCCACCCATTAACCAGTGCAGCGGATACTGATCAAAAATCATCTGCACTAGATTTTCCGAGGCAAAAGAAAATTTTAATGGGACCTCGTGGAGATGAAGATGAAACGAATGAGGGAGCGCGGCGACCGAAGAAAAAGAAATAGTTTCGGCCAGCTTCTTCTTACGTTGCAAATTTTCTGAAAGAGTATTCATCCCCACCCCTCATTTCTATTGTCACAGGGTCTAGTTCTCTCCGCCACAAAAATACCCGCTTGCTAACTCAGTGTGCCATATCCTAGTCTTAAATCATGAGCGACACAAAAGACAAAAAGCCCGTAAAGAAGTACAAAAAACCTCAAGTGAAATCTGAATCTTTAATGACTTTTGGCGCTCTTTGCAATGGATCCGCCGTGGGTGGACGAAAGCAATCGACCGGCGCACCCAACTTTTGTAACAGCGGAAAACTTCTCTCTTAAAATTTTTAATTATTTGAGTAAATTGAAATACTGCTGAGCAATGGCTTTCGCAGAAAATATTTTGGAGCGCTTTAGACCACGATCTCTTAGCTTTTCCTGCAACTCGGGTCGATCCATCAGTTGAATCACCTGTTGCAACCAAGCCTCTTCATCATTTTCGTCCACAAGAATTCCCGCATCATCAACGACGAACGGAATCTCACCGGATCGACTGGCGATGATAGGAACTCCCGATGAAAACCCTTCAATCAACATCCTTCCAAACTGTTCTTTCCATTGGAGAGTGGTTTGACTGGGGCACAGGAGCGCATCACAGAGAGGCAACCACTGGGGAACGTCGTCATGCTTTAGACTTTTCAACTGAACACGCTCGGAGTAATTATTTCTAGCGATCCACTGACGAAACTCAGTCTCCATCGGACCGCTTCCAAGAATCAGCGCGCTCCACCCTTTCTCCTTGGGAATTCGATCAAGAACTCGCATGAACAATGAGCAGCCTTTTTCCGCCGTCCATCGCCCCATAAAACCAATGACAAAGGGCTGGAGGCCTTTCTCCTGCTGAAGTTTTATTTTTTGCGCCGGATCTAGAGGTTGAAATCTTTCGGAATCTACAAAGAAGGGAACAACTTCGGACGGTTGAGTAAATCCTTTGGCGCGATGAGTGTCCTCGACCAAGCGACCACACGCTAAAAGCGACTTGGCCCATGAGAAAACTCGAGACTCGAAAAAACGAAAGGGAAATGGATACTTTTTAAAAATGTTCTGACAGGAATAGAAGCTAAAAGGAATTCCAACTTTGTTGAGTTTTCTTGCAATCTGATATCCAGAGACAATGTAAGGCTCTTCCCAAAGGATGGCTTCATCAAAATGTTCCTGTGAAAGAATTTGATGGATTTGAGAGGGATTATAAAAAAACAAGTGGATGGACTTGGAGAGATACACATCAACAGCAATGACACGTAGAGGACTTCCTAAGGGCTCCGGCTCAACATGAATATCACGAAGATCCCCATGAAAAAATCGAGGGCAAACCACGGTCACACTCATCCCGGTGTTTCTTGCCAATTCCCTCATCACTGTGCGATTAAGAGCGATGCAGTAGGAGTGACCTAGAGTGAGGATCTTTTTGGGGTTCGACATTTGTCGAGTTTACCGCGCCATACAATGCTCTTCAACATTCCCTCATTTAAACTTAGACCATGGTCAAAAAGCTCATTATCGCAATTCACGACTTACACCCTTGGGGCGGCCAAGATAAGTCGAATCTCGAAATTCTTTACCCGGTCAACAAAGACGTGCCGATGGAGCTTCATGCCTATCAGTTCATCGATCAGCGCCCTTGGCCTCAATTAAAGTTTATCCCCTACTCTGTGAAATTCACCAAAATCTTCCTAGTTAAACAATTTCATTACATTTTCATGACCACCCTCCATTTTATTTGGCGCTACCGCAAGAGCATTCGTCGCAAAAATCAGATCTGGATTCAGACCACCGGCACCGCATCGCTCATTGCCGATATCATTCAAGTTCAGTTTATCCATTCATCATGGCAAAAAATCATTGATAACTTCGAAGTGAAGTCAACAATCAGCGGTTGGAAGGCGATTTATCAAGGACTGATCAGCTCTTGGAATGCAGCGCTTGAGCAATTGGTCTTTACCCCTAACCGAAAATACATTGCCATCTCTCATGCCATCAAAAAGGAACTGATCAGTGAATTTTCGATCCCCGAAAAAAACATCATTACGATCTATCATGGCGTCGACACGGAGGAGTTCTGCCCACACTCTTCCACTTCCACCTCGACGAGCACTCGCCAACGTTTGAGAAAAGAGCTTGGTGTTAACGACGATGATTATGTCTTGCTTCATGTCGGCGCTCTCAACGAAAGAAAAGGAGTCAATACCGCCATCAGCACCCTCGGTTACCTTCATAAAAATGGGATCGAGAACGTTCATTACGTCGCGATTGGAAGCGGAGATCGACAGATTCTCTCTGAGCTGGCCGAGGCCGAGGGCGTAAAAAGTAAGGTTCACTTTATTTCACATTCCAAAAACGTACGCGATTATTACTGGGCATCGGATATTTTCTTTTTCCCAACGGTTTATGAGCCCTTTGGTCTTGTCGTCCTCGAGGCGATGGCCAGTGGACTTTGCACGGTGGTCTCGAGTACGGCGGGAGCCTCGGAGCTCGTCACCCATAAGACCAATGGTTTACTGATCAAGAATATTTTTGACCCGACCACCATGGGGGATCAATTGACTTCACTCATCAAAGACAAGGCCCTTCAAGAAAAACTCTCCACCGAGGCCCGCGCTCTCGCCTTAAAAAATTCTTGGCAACATGTCGCCGATAACTACCTCGCCTTTTACAAGACTCTAAAAAGGGATGATTCTCGAGGAGGACCATGATTCAAAAGAAAATTCTAATTCCCTCCTATGATTTTAAACCGGCCCTGGGCGGTGTTGCTAATTATGTTCACGAAGTCGCAACCAGTTGGGCTAAGCTCGGACATAAAGTGACTGTCCTCGCCCGAACTCAAGAGGGCGATAAAGCGTTTGACGAGCAAGTGCCTTACACCGTCGTAAGAATTCCCACTCCTCAAACCGCGATTTTAACTTTACCGATGTTTTCAAAAAACATTCGATGGCTCTCTGAGACATTGGAACCTGATTTTATTTTTTGCCCACTGTGGTTCCCCGACGGCGCAGCCACTTATCTCTCGCGAGTCAAAACTATTCCGTTTTTCCTAGCCGCTCATGGCAGCGAAGTCTTTTTAACCAAAGATTCATTAAAACACACGGTGCGCACCGTTTTTTTGGGCATTTTACAAAAAGGGGTTTTCTCTTCGGCAAAAAAAATATTTGCTGTCAGTAACTACACTAAAAATGCCCTGCATGCACTGCCTGGAGTAAGACCCAATTCTGTGATCGTCGCCAACAACGGGGTTAATCCTGACGTTTTTTATAAAAAACATTTAGAGTTCCCACTAGAGCCGTCTCTTAAAGGAAAGAAACTTCTGTTGACCGTCACGCGCCTGCATGCCTACAAGGGCGTCGACTCGGTTCTTAAAGCGTTACCTCATGTGATAAAGAACGTTCCCGACACCCACTATCTTGTTGTTGGTAAAGGACCCGATCGCGAACGTTTGGAAGCTTTAGCTAAAGATTTAGGGGTCAGTGCTCATGTCACATTCCTGGGGGCCGTCTCCTACGAGCAGGTGATTGACCTCTACAACACCGCCACCCTATTTGTCCTTTTGTCTCGAGAGGAACTTCCCGATGTGGAAGGCTTTGGTTTGGTGTTTCTCGAAGCGGCCGCCTGCGGACTTCCCTCTCTCGGGGGCCACAGCGGCGGTATTCCCGATGCGATCGATGACATGCGCTCGGGATGGCTGGTTGATCCGACATCTATTTCTGACATCGAAGTGAAGCTCACCAATCTCTTATCGTCTCCACAAATTCTTAAATCCGCGGCAGAGTATGGTTTAGAGACAGCCCCCCTGCGCACTTGGGAAACGACCGCACGTACAATCCTAGAAAACATTTATGAAAACTGAACCTGCAAAATCTCACATCGTTTTTATGGGAACTTCGACCCATTTAGGGGGCGCCGAGCGCTCGCTGCTCGATTTTTTAAAAATGTACAGCCAAGATCCTGAGCGCGAAAACTATTCGGTTCTTTTTCCGAAAAGCGATGGTCCGCTGATCGAGGCTCTAAAAAGCCTCGACATCAAAGTGTTCACGCTCAGTTGGCCGGAGCTCTTTCTCAAATCCTCACGAAGCAATCAGCGCTCGATCTTGGCCGCTCTGATTTTTAATTTTCCTCAACTTTTAATTTATTTTTTTCGTCTGCTTTATTTTTTTAAAAAACATCGAGTGACTCACGTTCACTCCACAGGAATCAAGTGCCACGTTCTCTTGTGCTTAGCCTCTCTCTTTGTCAGAACAAAAATCACAATTCATTTTAGAGATAGCATCACCCACCCTCGCCTCCGTCGTTTTTTTTCCCTGTTCAAGAGACGAAAGAACATTATTTGGGTATCGGCCTCTAAATACATTCAAGCCACTGCGCCAGAACTCCCGATGATCAACATCTACGATGGATTTGATGACGAAATCTTTTTCCCCCAACGAGGCACGTTTTTAAAAAAGCAATTAGGCCTTCCCTTTGGAACTCCGCTGGTGGTGCTGATGGGAGTGGTGGCCCGCTGGAAGGGACAAAAAGAGTTTATCGAAGCCGCTCAAAAAGTGGTGCAGGCCGTGCCGCGAGTTCACTTTGCCATTGTTGGAGAGAAAATCTACGATACACTTGCCGATAGTGACTACTACGATGAGATCATTCAATTAGCAAAGACCTTAGGGTTGGAAGATCGAGTTCACTTCGTCCGTTTTCAAAAGCATCCCGAGGTGATCTACAATAGCGTGGATCTTTTAGTGCATTGCTCGATCGCGCCGGAGCCCTTCGGACGCGTGATTGTTGAAGCCATGCTTTGTAAGACACCCGTGATCGCATCGCGTGCCGGCGGCGTTTTAGAAATCGTTGAGGACAATGTGACTGGCTTCCTCCACGAGCCCGGAAATGTTCGCGACTTAGCGAGAAAAATCAGAAATTGCCTCCTGAAAGAGGGACTGCAAGACCCGACCGCAAAAGCTCACGAGTTCGCCAAAGCTGCATTCAATCTACGCAAACAATACGATGCTCAGAAAAAAACCTTCTTGAGATTATAGTTCCTCTTTTTCGATCTCAATTCGCTTAAGGAATCATCAGCTTTTGTTAAGGTTTTGTTAGCTCTTTGTAACACTTCTCATTTTTCTTTGAATTCCCTCGGGATAACTCATTAATATGACTCGGGGTAATGACAAAAACTTGAGAACTGAATCACGGTGGAAAGGGAAATTCGCCATGCTTAAACAACTCACGATTGTACTAATAGGGTTAATGGTAGGCTCAGCGGGGTTCAGCGCAACTCCCAAATACTATCCCGAATTTCAATCCAAAACGTCGGAAGATCTCAAAAAGGAACTTTATACGATTCTGAGTCAGTTTCACAAGCCTCAAGGGGATAAGCCCGATGCGATCCTAGCCAATTGCTCTGAGCCCGGCTGCTTTAAACACACCGAAGTGTCTTACAAAAAAGCACGTGCGTATTTATTCGGTTTTTTGCATTTAGAAGGGAGTAGCTTTAGCAGCTATCGCCTCGACACTTACTACTGTGATGCGAGCCTGACCAATGAAGATTTTCCTAAAGGAGAAGCTTTAGGACCAATGATGATTCCTAAGCACACCGTGGTCAATGCCGAGCATGCATGGCCGCAAAGTAAATTCACCGGGAAATTTTCGAAAGCTACTCAAAAGTCTGATCTCCATATTTTATTCCCAGTGGATTCCAAGGTGAACTCCATTCGCCAAAACCTTCCGTATGGCGAAGTGGTTGAGCCCACCAAAGACGTTTGCCCCGAGGCCCTCTCCGGAAAAGATGAGGCCGGAACTCATGTCTTTGAACCCAGCCTTGAGGACAAAGGCGATATGGCCCGGGCCACCTTCTATTTTTCCATTCGTTATCAAGCGAAAATCGATACAAAGCAGGAAGCGATTCTTCGAAAATGGGCCAAGCAAGACCCTGTCGACGCTCGCGAAGTGATTCGGAACGAAAAGATATTTTCGATCCAGATGGATCGCAATCCGTTTATTGATTTCCCAGAGCTCGAAGACCTGATCACAGACTTCTAAGTCTGTGATGACGGCCGACGCAGGTGTCGGCCCATCTCGACGGTATTAAAATTACATTAGTTCTTTTCGATGGTGCGGAGCTGCTGAAGTGTGTAGGCCCGTGTTTTTTCGATATCAAAATTCGGCTGGAATTGAATCTGATAGACCATGGTCGAAAACATTTTCTTTTGGGTGGCCGACGTCGGATGAGTCTCGAGAAAACGATTGATATAGAGAACCGCTTTGCGCTTGAAATCGCCGTAGTCTTTAACATTGATCGTTTGAATGGCAGTCTTGAGATCGGTGATGGTATTGATGTTTTCTAACATGCTCTAAAACTATATCGAGAGGTTTTCGAGATCAATCGTTTAACGATGACAATGAGTGTAGAAAGTCCGAAAAGGGGGTGTCCTCTCGACCGGGGGAAGCCGAGAGGACTTTTTGGGGGGGAATCTTAATTATTTAATGTGCTCATGAGATCGGCTTGAAGATTGGCTTCCTCGTCGCCCGTGAGCTTTTCAATTCTAAATTTAATTTTTTCTTTCTTATTGACGCGAGACTCTTGGCGAATGGCTTTGGAGTAGGTGCACTCCCCATTAAATTCGACATTCTCTCTCATGCCGCCTTTATAAAGGTTCACACAGTTCGCATAGGCATAGCGACGAGCCTCATCGTGGCTGCGAGCCGGTGTTTCAGCGTTAGAACTATATCCTCGCTGAGTGATAAGACCATCATCTATCATATTGCACTGACAAACGGCGATCACGCCCTCTGTCGTTGTACGGCTTCCGGCAAAAGCTGAAGAACCAGCCAAGACCAGGCCTACAAGTGTTATTACGAACTTCATATATCCTCCTATAAACGTTCCAGTAAATTCCGAAGAGTCTATGTGCAGACTCCATGCCTGGACGGAAACGATCGAGCTGCAATATAAGCTCCCTCGATTCTAACGGAGTGACAATTCTGGGCCCATTCGGCCCTGAAATGAGCGCCCGAGGACCTCCTCTCTGATTTCTTTGCACTTGCGGATGGCGCTATTTGTGCAAAACTTAAAGGAAACAGGAGGCCCTATGTCTTTATCCCGAATTCTTTTAGTTTTTACGATTTTTGGATGGGCCTCGATCACCCTCGCCGCTCCCAATCCCAAAGAGGTGGAGGCTCAGGTCGTCTCTGCGGTTTCCCGACAGTTAAACATTAAGACCGACAAGGTGATCACTCAAAGTCGTATTGAGGATTTAGGTGGGGACGAATTCGACATCGTCGATATCGCTCACCGGCTCGAAAAACAATATTCGATCTCTCTGAGCGATAGCGAAATCGACTCCTTGTCCAGAGTCGATGATTTTACGCAGATTATTTTGAATAAAGTGAAGTGATTTCGCAAAAATTTATTTCTTAAGAACGCGCTCGATAATCGCGCTAAATGTCCCGGGCTCTTGGGCCCCCATCAGAGCCACCCCGTTAATCATATAGGCGGGAGTTCCGTTAAATCCAAGTTTGTGATGCTCTTGAACGTCTTCGTTAATTCGTTGAGCGACCACGCCTTTTTTGATCTCCGCCTCAACCTTAGCTTTCACTCCCCCCACTTTTTTAAGAAGATCCCAAACATCCTTATCACTTTCGATGTTTTGCTGATTTTCGTAAGCGAGTTTATAAAATTTTTGAGCTTTAACCTTATCGGAAATCAATAAAGCTTCAAACACCTCTGCCGAGAGCTGAGCCTGCTTGTGCTGAGTCAGCGGCATGTGCTTATGAATGATCTTCACCTTCCCGTTATACTTCTTTTTGATCTCCTCGAGAGAATCAAAATCCATGCGGCACGCGGGACACTGGAAATCAGCGTATTTAATGATCGTTACTGGGGCCGAATTTTCTCCAAAAAGAACACGAGCCTCTTCGGTCTTTGCGGAGCGAGGTTTTTTAAGATCCTTTTCTAATTGCTCTTCTCTTTGCTTTTGCATTTCGACATACATCTGCTCTTGGGAAGACTGTGCGGCCTCTTGAACCACCTTCATGAACGTGACGGGATCTTTGCGAATCGCTTCGTAAACGAGATCGGGATTCTCTTGGATGGTCTGGCGAATTTGTTCCTTGGAGGCACAACCCGCAAGGATTGCGGCGGCGCCAGTGATCATCAGCAAACAGATATTATGTTTCATGTTTTTCCTTTGGTTTGTTCTTCAAAATAAAGCTCGGTGAACTTTTGTACTATCTTAAATGTAAATTCCGATATTTTTCGCCATTTGCACCCAGCGGTGATCTTCGGTCACTAAGCGGGGTTTTCCCATGACGACTTTAAGTGGAGCGCTTGAAATTGAACCGTCTTTGTAAATCACGGCTTGGCCCCACTCCCCTTTGAGCGCCAGAGACGCGGCTTTGATTCCCATCGCTGTGGTGAGGAAACGATCGGTGGTGCTCGGGGAACGACTGCGTTGAAGGTGACCTAAGACCACCGTGCGCGATTCCCATCCCACCGTTTTCTCAATCCATCGACTGAGCTGACTCCCTACGCCGACTTCGATGACTTCACTCGCACCGCTTTTATCTTTTTTGCGCTGAACCGGTCCATCGAGGAGAACACCTTCGGCCACAACGATCACTAATCCCCGATGCAAAGTTTTTTGCTCTTTAAGAAACGCGGCAAAGGCTTTCTTATCTAATTTTTTCTCGGGAATTAAAATCGCATTGGCGTAGGACGCGATTCCGCCACCGACGGCAATCCATCCCGCCGTTCGCCCCATCACTTCCACCAGAATCACGCGCTTGTGCGCATGAGCCGTCGCTCGCAAAGAGTCCACCGCCTCGCACACCACCGAGCACGCTGTATCGTAACCAAAGGTCGCGTCGGTCCCAGGAAGATCGTTATCGATGGTTTTCGGCACTCCAATAATTTTGATCTCTTGACTGACATCCTGAAGGCTCCGGAAAGTTCCATCTCCGCCAGCCACAATAATGCCCTCAAGCTTGAGCTGTTTGTATTTTTTTAAAAACTCGGCCTCGCGCCCTTCGATGCCGGAGCGATTGGACGTTCCGATAAATGTTCCCGCTTGAGCGTGAATGCCTTCGATATTGTGCATGTGAATATCAAGGGTGGCCTGATTAAAAACGCCTTCGAATCCGTCGCAAATTCCGACGACCTCATAACCCTTAAGGAGAAGCATTCGACTGGTCGCCTCGATGACACTATTGAGGCCTGGGGCATCGCCGCCGCCCGTGAGTAATCCGATCCGACGCTTTATTGATCTTTTAGTATTCGACATTGAACCCTCACTAAATATTCTCGGTAACGACCATACTGGCCACCGGTTCTTTGAGATTCCACTTTACTAAGAACATTATATCCCCCACGACACTTCTCTTGAGCCCGAAAATAGCACTGGTTGGGCCAGTGCTTACAGGTAAACTCCACGACCTGAGTCTTTTCCCCGGCGGGCGTTGTGCATCCTACAAAAAGGACGAGCCAAATCCCCCTACCAACGCGCATAGCTTCCTTTAAGGAGAGTTCGGTACGCAAAGGCATAAAAAAACAAACACGACAAAATCGAAATCCAAAGTGCCGTCCAATGATTGACGTCACTGGTCCCTAAAACTCCAAAGCGAACTCCGTTAATAAAATACAACATCGGATTCATCTGCGAAATATTTTGCCAGATGGGGTGCAGAGATTTGATCGAAAAGAAAACTCCCCCCAAATAAATCAGTGGCAAAAGCACAAACGAATTGATCGCGCTCAGTTGATCAAAGGTTCTCGCCCAAAAGGCAATGGAGATTCCAAACAGCGCAAAAGTGATTCCACCGACGCAAAGAAAAACCAAAAGCCACAGCGGATGTTGAACCGCTAAAAACTCGCCATTCATCACGTAATAGAAGACCTCTCCGGTAAATCCCGTGACCACTCCCACCAATAAACCTCGCGAAAGACCACCGAGCGCTAAGGCCGCAAGAATCTCGGTCTCCTTAAGGGGAGAGATCTTCCAGTCTTCCAAGTCTCCACTAAACTTCCCAGAGACGATGGAGCTTGAGGTGTTTTGAAACGCATTATTCAACACCGACATCATCACTAAGCCCGGGATGAGAAACGCCAGATAACTGACATTGTTTTCCAATTGAATCGCCGACCCGAGAGACACTCCAAAAATTAATAAATAAAGACTCGAGCTCACCAAAGGTGAAAACACGGTTTGCACCGAAACTTTGGCAAATCTTTTGATCTCGCGATAATACAAAGTGAGAAACGGTTGAAAATTAGTCCTCATGCTTCACTTCCTAAAACATGCCTAAAGGCATCTTCCAAAGATCCCTCTTCGATTTTGACATCGATCAACGCCTGCGCACTGAGCCCGAGCTCATCTAAAAGTTGCCCGATGCCTTTTTCAGGCTCCACTAAAAACTGCCATTCCGCATCCACATGAGAGATCAATTGGGCATGGGAGATCTCACCACTGGTTTTAAGCTTAAGCGTAACTTTCCTTTTGGTCATTTTATCGATGAGCTGTTTAGTGTTTCCAACCGTGCGAAGCTTTCCATTTTGAAGGATCCCGACGCGATCACAAAGTTTTTCCGCCTCTTCGAGGTAATGAGTCGTTAAGAGGATCGACATTCCATTTTTCTTTAGCTCCTCGACAAAATCCCAGAGAGAGGCGCGAAGCTCGATATCAACTCCGGCGGTGGGCTCGTCGAGAAGTAACAATTGCGGATCATGAACTAAAGCCTTTGCGATCAGAAGTCGGCGCTTCATTCCTCCGCTTAAGGCTTTGACTTTTTTATGGCGATGCTCCCAAAGACCTAATCGGTGCAAAAGGTATTCGATCTTTTCTCGATTGTTGCGTTTTCCAAAATACCCGGAATGAAAATCTAAAATCTCGTAGACATCAAAGTAACCATGATTGATCACCTCTTGCGGAACAAATCCAACCAAGCGTTTCGCATCGGTGGGCGACGTCTGTGGGCTTCGGCCATAGATCGAAATCTCTCCCGACGTCGGCTCCTGGAGAGTGACGAGGCAAGAGATGATTGAGGTTTTACCCGCCCCATTGGGACCGAGGAGACCGAAAATTTCTCCCGGGTGAACCTCAAAGCTCACATCATTGACGGCGGTGGCGGAGCCGTACTTCTTCACGAGATTTTTAATCTGTAACGGGATGGAATTCATTCTTCACAGTATTCCTTTGCGCCTCTCCTCTGTCTACTTTACGAGGGGATGATGCCACTCGGCATGGGGTGCTGTATTGGCGGGCTTTTTGCTCATTCTCACGTTGAATTGAACCAGATATCCCCTCGGTGGAGCCCATGTGTTTGGACGTATAGTCTTTTCATTTTTTGTATGTTTTTTAAACAGTCCGTGGGCTTCGGCCGCACCGACGTGCTTTGATATTTTTAAGGCTTCTCCCCGCGCGAGCTTCCTCGCCCCCTTCCGTGAGGTACGTTCAGAACTTAAGCCCACGGAAATCCCCCAGCACGGAATGGTGATTCGTGCCGGATCCCGCGAGGGTTTACAAAAGGTGCTCGCGGTTTTGGATGTGCGCGATGGAACTTATCCTCTGATAATTGACCAGTCGAATAACGTAGTGATCGATCACCGTCTCCCCGACATTCAAGCAAAGTTAAGACGCCCCTTTCTTGGCACCCATCGCGGCCTTTACAGTCAACTCTTAGCCACCTTTGGAAGCTCGGCCCAGGTGGTGTTCGCAGGTCAGATTCGCGTGGTGGGAGGTCGAGCCATTAATCTCATTGATCAGGCCTCGACGTTTCATGATGTTATGAAGAATCACGATGCCAACGATACCGTGCAAGTCGAGCGAGCCTTTAACGAGCTTGTGGAGAGCAATCAGGTTCGTTTGGATTTTGCGTTCTCGTATTTAAAAAGTTTAGGACTCGTTTCCGAATCCACGGAGATCATCAATTATCAAAAACGCTTTGGTCGCTCCGAAGACAAATCCGAGGGGCACGTCCTCGCCGAGCGCGCCGCTGTTTTTGAAATCCGTTGTCGCGCCAATCCCCAATGCCTTTCGAAGTTTATGAGAGCTGAACGATTTGTAAGACAGGTGGTGGATCGCGGTGGCATCTCTTACATCATGTCTCGCTACGAGGCTCTGAAAACGGTGGATATGGTGACGGCTTGGGATATTCTGACGTTATGGCCGATGCTCCTTAAAGACGGCCCTTTGGATGTGATGGCGCTCAAAGATATGCTCAACGTCGAAACGACCCGAGGACAAATCTTTCAGCGATTTATCGAGGACTCACCGACATTACTTTTAATTGAAGATTAAATGGAATACCCCGCCGAAAACGGCGAACCAAAAATCACGTCGGGATTTTCTTTTTCTAACCACCGAAGATCCCACTCGTTAGCGACAAGCACAACCGGGGCATCATTGAGATCGCGATAGACCGTGGCTCCATTGACCGCCGTCACCGGTTTGTCGGCCGCATCTCTCGGCCATCGTGCCACGGTGTAAGGCAACCGCTGAAGCTTGGTCTCAAGTCCATACTCATCTTCTAAGCGGAACTGCAGCACTTCAAATTGAAGCTCCCCGACCACTCCCACAATCGCGTCTTGCATGCCGATGACGGGATCGACAAAAAGTTGAATGGCTCCCTCTTCGGAAAGTTCTTTTAAACCCTTCTGAAGTTTTTGCCGCTTCATGGAATCGGGTACTGAGAGTTTAGTGAAAAGCTCCGGCGAGAATTTAGGAATGTCATGAAAACTCAGTTTTTTTCCATCGGTGACGGTGTCGCCAATTTGAAAGTATCCCGAATCATTCACTCCGATGATGTCACCCGCGTAGGCCTCGTCCACCGTTTCGCGATCTTGGGCGGTAAATTGGTTAGAGTGAGACAACCGCAGCTCGCGATTTAAACGTTGATGCTGGACCTTCATTCCGCGCGTAAACGCCCCTGAGCACAATCGTAGAAACGCCACGCGATCCCGGTGACGACGATCCATGTTCGCTTGGATTTTAAAAACAAAGGCCGAAAAGTAATTGTCATAGGGATCAACGATGGCGCCATCTTTGGTGGTGTGCTCGCCAGGACCCGGCGCCCATTTGGTGAAGTAATCTAAAAACAAATCGACGCCGAAGTTGGCCTTCGCACTCCCAAAAAACGCTGGAGACAGTTCGCCGGCGAGAAATGCCTTCTCATCAAACTCATCATTGTCGGCATCGATGAGTTCGATCTCTTCAAGGACGCTAGCGACGATATCGCGATGAAGCCAGGTGGCCCAGCGAGGATCCTTTAAGGAATCCACATCGACCACTTCCCACTCCATATTTTTCTCGGCCTCTTTGTTGTAGAGATAGACTTTTTTCTGGAAGCGGTCGTAGACGCCTTTAAATAGATCGCCAACGCCCAAAGGCCAGTTCACAGGAAAGCACTTCGTCTTTAAAGTGGTTTCTATCTCGTCAATAAGTTCAAGTGGTGCTTTACCTTCGCGATCGCACTTATTGATAAATGTGAAGATCGGAATTTTACGGTAATTACAAACTTCGTAGAGCTTTTTGGTTCGCTCTTCCACGCCCTTCGCCACGTCAATCAGCATGAGAGCGGTATCGGCCGCAACAAGGGTGCGGTAGGTGTCTTCGGAGAAGTCTTTGTGCCCGGGCGTATCGAGGAGATTAATTTTAAGTCCGTTGTAATCGAAATTAATCACCGACGAGGTGATCGAAATCCCCCGCTGCTGCTCCATCGTCATCCAGTCGGAAGTGGCGGCTTTGGTCCCCGATTTTCCTTTGACCTCGCCCGTTTCGCGAATCACACCCCCGTGATAGATCAACTTCTCGGTGATTGTGGTTTTCCCCGCATCCGGGTGCGAAATAATTGCAAAAGTGCGACGAATTTTAATGTGTTCTGCGATAGACATGAACCTTGTAATTAACAGCAGTTTCCCATCTAGACAATCACCGAAATTAGAATTAAATCTGGCTATTCCATGCGCAAATATACCGTAAAAACGTTTTATGCCTTTTCCCCTGTTTCCAACGAGGACGTCCCTCTGGCCAGTGCCGATCTGACAAAACTTGCAGAAGAACTTGAAGTTTTGGGCCTGATGATTATGGGAAAAGAAGGGGTCAACACGACTTTGGCGAGTTTAAACGCCGAAGCCCTTGATCAGTTTATTAGCGCCACCATCCGCCGCCTGAGTCTGAGAGACGCCTCGGTGATTAAAACCAGTTACAGCGAACGCCGCCCCTTTAAGCGCTTTGATATTAAGATTCGCTCGGAGATTGTCACTTTAGGCAACGAGCAGATCGTCCCCGAACAACGCCACCACAAACACATTAGCCCCGAAGAATGGCACCAGATGATGCTCAACGAAGACGTGGTCGTGCTCGACACTCGTAATGACTACGAGGTGAAGATCGGAAAATTTAAAGACGCTCTCGATCTCGGCATCAAAGAGTTTCGCGATCTCCCCGAAAAGTTAAAGTCTCTCGATACCGATCGCGAAAAACCGCATTTAATTTATTGCACCGGAGGCATCCGCTGCGAAAAGGCCATCTACGAACTCGAAAACCAGGGCTTTAAAAACGTCTACCAGCTCGACGGTGGAATTTTAAATTACATGGAAAAATTCCCGAACCAACTCTTCGAGGGCGAATGCTTCGTGTTCGATGCCCGAGTGGCGCTCGATCAAAAGCTCGAGCCGTCGCAAACGTATTCCTTGTGCCCCCATTGCGGAGACACCGCCACTTTGGAGATCGAGTGCTTAAAATGCGATCATAAATCGAAGCTTTGCGACAAGTGCAATGAGTTAGCAGGGCAAGAGGAAACCAAATCCTATAAAACGTGCTCAAAAAACTGTAAGTACCATTATGAGCTCAATCCCCACCGCAAGGGCCCGCATCAGCGACAATATTACACACGCTAACCGCGTTATTTCCGCGAAATATCTACACCAGACCATTGCCCTCCCCGCACAAAAGCGCTATAAATACGACTTCCTTATTTACCAAAACGGTAAAAATCCCTGTCGCGGGGTGGAGCAGTCTGGTAGCTCGTCGGGCTCATAACCCGAAGGTCGTAGGTTCAAATCCTGCCCCCGCAACCAATTTTCAATTGGTTGAAGCGTAAAGCAAAACAACAAGTTAGCTGTCGCTGGCAAGATTCAAAAAACCTACATTAAATTTTAACTTCGGACCAATTTCGGGCGCATACTGCAGTTTTTTATACATTTAACTGCAGCCCACAAACACCTTCTCAGCCTTTAGAAAAGACTCTATGGCTAAGATTGAATGTCATTATGGAAACTTTAGAGTTCGCTGGACTGATGAAAATGGAATCAGAAACAGCCGTACTTTCGATACAAGGCTTGATGCCGACTATTTTATCTCAAGAGAAACTTTAAGAGTTAAGGAAGCCAAAAAAGGACTCTCCCCGACTCTCATGCTCAATAAAACTTTTGAGGACCTTATTGATTACTGGATCAAGCACAGAAGCAGCCAAAAAAGAAACCCAAAGGATGATCTCTCAATCATCAACTGCCATCTCAGGCCCTATTTCGG